>NZ_JBCAQT010000029.1:0-7287 GCF_038419845.1 Marinimicrobium sp. C2-29 | reverse complement strand
GCGGGCTCTGAAATAGAGTTTAACTCAATGAGCCGATGTATGGATTCAGGTTGACACATAGGGGTCACACTGAAGTTAATTGGCGGCTCCGCACTATTTGGCATTGGCTGGGGGCTATCCGGACTTTGTCCCGGGCCCGGAATCACGTCCTTGCCGACTCTGCTACCGGGTCCCATTCTGTTTGTAATAGGTCTTTTTGCGGGCTTCGTCGTTTACCGCGTAATGGAAACAGTGAACCCGAGGTAAAGTACGGCCGTAAAGCAGAGCCCCCGACTGCTAGCTGACAAGCCATGAAATAGTGCGCTGATTGATAATGCGCTGTGAGATGAGCCATTATTTAACTTATGCGCAGTGCGGTTGTTCACCATATAAGCCTAAGTGATTAAAATAGATGCTTTTCAATAGCTTAAATCATTATTGGGTGGCTCCAGTTCACCAAACAGGTTCACAGAATCAGTTTTTGCATCGTTTCATGAACCTCCTTCCCTGTGGTGATTTTTTATAAGCTCTCGGTTCTGATTTGCTATAAATTGAACCCTGATTGCAGCTGTGCAGTTGGCTTCAACAGGTCAATGCAAAGAATATCCAGGCTGGCCGTATGGCTTCCCAGAAGCTTTAAAGCATACGTATCATTTAGCCCAGCCTGTTGAGGGTAGACCAGTGCTACATCGTGAATGTGATAGCGGTTGGCATAGGCAGACAGCTGATAGAGATCTCCCTGGCTCATGCCGAGCTTTGCCTCAGGGCCGTCCAGAAGCTTCCATTTGGCGTCAATAATCATCCGTACCGTGCCATCCCGGTCCACCAGGCTTATATCCGGCCTCGTCTGAAAGACGTTGCGGTCAATGTCTTTCCGGTACGCCAGATAGCGTCTTGGAGACTGCTCTCTCACAGAAAGCCCCACCTTGCGTGCCAATGGACGCAGGCTGGCGGCCAGCCAACGCTCAAACAAGAGGTTCATATCGAACAGAATAAGTAGGGCGTGGTCCCCGGCGGAGACGTCCGGGTTTTGCGCGTCGATGAAGAGTCGGCACCATGCCATAACGGGTCCATATCGCTGGTTGGTGCGGTTGAGCGTTAGGTGGTCCAGTGCGTGGCAATCAATGGGTCGATCGCTATGAGCTACGTTTTCGATGTAAAATACGCCAAGCAGTATGCTTTTAGAGTTTTTTGTAATTTAATGCATACGATCCTACAGAGGTGGAAGAAAAGGCTTGACTACTAACCACAAAGTTGGCAGCCTATCTCCTAGACGAATACTTTTTTGCCTGCAAAAATTCTACAGACTGACTAAGAAGGGACTCATTTATGAAAAAGAACTATATTGCATCTACGCACCTGTATTTGTTTTCCTCATTACCGCATGTCTTTCTTTCCCTATCCAAGCTTCCGATGATGATGATGACGACGTCGAACCAACTGAGGTAGTCGTTACTGGTAAGAAACTTGAAAAGGCGATACTTAAAGGGGATTATTACAATATCGGAAGGCATAAGGGCCGGCTCCAGTACCTAAATTGGCTGACTCGACAAAGTCAAACTAACCTACCCTCTGGCGACGAAGAAGAACACCCACCAGAAACAGAAAATCCCGATTTGACATGCAAGACTATTGAATTAAAAAAATCGATTGTGAAAATAAGGCCCAAGTTGCCTATGCGGAATGGTTGCCAACTTGTCGATGGTATTTTTTGATAAATGCAGATGCGCAATGTCGAGAAGAAAAGAAGGCAAACTTAGCGTCTGATTTGAAGAATTGCGAATTAAAGGCTGAGTACGACAGAGTGAAATGTAACATGTAGTGTTTTGGATCTTTTCAAAACTCACGGGTATTGAAAAGATCCTTAGGAAAATATTTCCCATAGAGGGATGTGCATATGAAACCGAAGTGGATTATTATTTCAGCTACGTGCATTAGTATTGCATTAGCGGTTGCATTAGGAAAGCCAACCTTTGTAAAAGGTGAGATTACCGAAAAACGCAGCCAAGGTGAATCTCTTGGCGAGTCAAGCGCCGTCCCCATAAAAGAACCAATTGAATCGCGCAGAAATATTATCGATTCCATCTCAAGAAACAACCTAATCGGAGTAAACCTGGATGGAAAAATCCGGATAGAAGACAGTACGCAGGAAGTAAAGGATTTTATTGAAAGGCAGGGTTATGGAATTCAATTCGGAGAATCAAGCTATCAATATTACCCCACAGATACATTGCGTGATTTAACCGAATCTGGTGATTTTGTGGCTTCGCATATACTTGCAAAAAACTATTGGAAGAGGGTGATCATAATGGTGCAATGCAAAGCTATGAAAAAGCCGCTGTACTTGGTTCTACAGCGGCACTAACAAGCTTAGCAAGCTTGTATAAAGCTGAATACCATCAGTCTGAGATCAACAACAATTCGTCGGCTAAGGACGCAGCTTTAGTCAATGTTATCGCTTACTACAACTTGGCGATAAAACGTGGGGACATTGGCGCCCAGACCAGGAAAGAGGTCTTCTCGGATGTCTATAATATCGATCTTACCAAGCAAGAACAGAGCTTAGCCTCCAAGAAAGCTAATATTACCTACAAAGAGATTTTGAGAAAAAGAAGGGATCTAGGCCTTGCTTCATTTGAAGACGAAAACTCTTCTGCAGCAAAGGATTTTTCCCGATAAAGTTAAACCAGCTGTTCGTTTTTTAAAATATCGGCAGCATTTAGTATATTTATATTTCAGCTGGGAATCTGTTAGGGCGCTACAAATGACTCATAACGACTTGACTTATAGTTTTTGGCTGGCGGGATTTTTAACGGTATGGATTTTTCCGTTGTTAGCCATGGCCTCAGACAAGACTATAAGTAAAACTGAAAAATCACTTTGGATTTTTTTCTGTATTTGGTTCTCTTGGGGCGCGTGGATTCTTTTCCTCTTCCTGAAGCGCGACCGTAAAAGAAGTGCCGCTTTTATGGATACTGAAGATCGCGGCATGGTATCGACGGCAAGAGTTTTATTTTTGGCTATTTCGAGACAGATGGCACGGTACAGACTGGGGGTTTTAGCGCTATTTATTTTTAGCGCACTCTTGTTTTTGATTCCTTCCGAAAGCTCGTTAATTACGCTTTTGCGTTCTCAAACGTTTGTTGTTGCGTCATTTCTCCTTTTGACGCTTATCAACAGAAGATACATCTCGCGCTTTGACGCACATTCAGATTTAGTGGCCCCCGTGTTTTCCTTTACGCTTTTGTCTATGGCTTGCCTTTTTGTCATGCTCTACACCTTTATAAGTCTATTGGCTGCCTTATCGCTAGCGATTTATTAAACTATATAGGCTGGGATCACATCATCTACTGGTCGTAAAAATAGAACCCACCCGGTAATTTTCATAGGTACAGACCGCGTAGGACGGGCGCACCTTCTTTGAGCCAGCGCCGGGCCGTGCGCTCGGACACGCCGCAGATTTTTACGATCTTTTTCCAGCTGGGTCGGTAGTTGTCATCAAATTGCATCCTGATTGCTCCTTGTGTTGTGACAGGAGTGCGGAGCTTGATGAATTCGGCGCCGATTTTTTAGATCGTTCCGGAATACAGCCCAGTAGTGGCGGGGGCTGAGGGTTGATTCGCCCAATATGTTGCGTATCTAGTCATGATCACCACTTAACTTATGCGCATTGCGGTTGTTCACTATATCAGCCTAAATTATAAAAATAGATGCTTTAATCAGGGGTTCGGGGTTGCGTTCGTTACAAAAGCGGGACATCAAATGCTCCTGATTATCGTTAAATACTTCCTCAACTATGACCACCGGGGAGGGAAATGACAGCTGGGCGGGCTAATTCCGCCCCGGCTCCCCAATGTATCACCATACATGCGTCTGGCACCAATATCCTTGATCGACTGGAAACCGCCGCCATCGTGCAGTCCGCGACGGAGAGGCTGGTGCTCAGGGTGGACGGTATCCCCCTTGTTTTCGCCAGACTGACCAGACCACAATCAAGACAAGTTGGACAGGGCATTCCTAGTAGACGGTACAGCAGCGGTTAAAAGCGGGCAGAAACGGACATAAAAAGGGTCGGCAGAGACCGGCGCTGCCTCAGGCCAAACGTGAGGCAAGAAGGAGGCAAACAGTTGAATAAATAGGCCGTGGGCGGTTCACAAACAGCGTATCAGCCTGGCTCTGGCGACCAGGTTCTTGCCAACAGGCTCGGGATTACCAGCCCGCAAGAAATGGATGATGCAATGGGTGGAGCGGACGTTCAACGTGAGTTAGGGCTGGCCGGGAAGAGGCTAGCTGCCCAGTGACAAATGACGGTACTTGGTACCGGTCTTGAGCTTGTTTTCCACAATATGGGGCCGCGTTCCTGCCTCTATCGCCGTAGAACTTGCGATACTCTTGATGATAGCCGCTCTGCTCACCTGCTGATTCATGCGCTTGTTGCGGGTAATTTTCATATATCACCTCAGTAGGTCGGGAGACTAATGGCTGCCGCGAAAACAGCGACGATTATACCATATTCCAAGGCAGAACGACCGCCACTACTGTCGGCTCCATCCAGTGGCTTATTCCAGCTGCTCCCGCCACCCTTGGCAGGGAGCCATCCACTTGCCGGAGCATTGCCCGCAACTGACACCTATGGACCCGGCCGCATACGGCGCCACTGACGAGGTCTACGGCGCCCCCGCATTGGTATTGGTGCCAGAGTCGGACATTGCATTTGATACCCATGGCACAGTCGACTCGAACAGCGGGCGGGTACAATTCTCGGAGCTGGGGGTCGAGACCGCTCTCTGGCAAGAGCTCGAGTGGTTACGTCCACTCGAGTCAACAAACACCGAGACCGAGTATCAATTCAGGAAAGTAAGGGAGAGGTCATGCTTAAGGGCAACCTACAAGGTAAACGTGTACCGGGCTCTAACGCCGGCGATACGTTAACAGGGGTCAGCTATGGTGATGATGGCCCCTGCCCGAACTGCGGACAGCGCCACACGATCAATGAAACGCAACAGGCCTACGACGTTGCGCGGACCTTGGTCAGAAGCCTACCTGTCGTGGGTGGCGCCATGATGTTGGGAGTACTCCGTTCCGCTGACAATCAGTGGTTCGCCGCCTGCTCGGCTCACGACGACACGGCCGGTCATAATTCGCTCACAGTGTGGCAGCCGCCCATAAAAAATCGCTGCCAACCCTGAGAGTTCTTGGCGCGGTTCCAGCCAGGGGTGTTTCCACGCGCAGCGGGGCTCAGTTACCCACCGCCGAGGTCCGGGCCTGCTCGGTGGATGGTCATCCGATAGCGGGGCGGTGCGCCGCACCAAAGCTGCTGCATTACGCTATTGCCAATAACCTCCGGCGGCCATGGTCTTTATCAGAGGTGTTCTACGACCCGGCAAAGGGCAACCTGGACTACTCCGGCTGGGTAACGGCCGAATCATGCCTGTCCTGTCGAAAGCTGCTACCACTGATACTCTGTAAACACCCGAACAAAGACATCAACTTGGTCCAATATACCGGAATGATGAGGGCGGTAGGGTGGCAGTAGCCCGAGCGGGGCGCCTGCCGGCCAGCGCCCACACGCATCAGGCATGCCCGGTGATTTTTCTTACAGCCGCCTGGGCTTGATAGATACTGCGAGTTGACCTAGAGTTACGTCAAAATCGCGCCAGACGGTAATATCAAGGGCGATAGAGGGTCCACCCAGAGGTTCCTGAGTCAATGGCCGCCTCATTCCCAATATCAACACTCTGCGTCGCCTGACCCCCGGGGAGCGCCGTTTTGCCGCCGGCTCGACGACGCGCAGAAAGAGGCCCATTACATTGCGCGCTGTATCAACAAGTGGCGGCAACAGGGAAGAGCGCTCAACAGCATCGCCGTCATTTATGCCAAACACTGGCAGGCGCAACACATGCAGGCGGCCATGAAAGCGACCGGCATCCCCAGCACCTGGTTAAAGTCCTTGTCCTACAAAAAGACTTATGACCCCAGCGCCGATAAAGTGACGTTGCTCACTCGCCAGAGCAGTAAGGGGCTCGAGTTTGATACCGTCATCCTGGCGGGCCTGGGCGGGCTGGATGACAGCGATGAGCAGCTGCCAATCGAGACCAGGCTGCTGTATGTTGGCATGACACGCGCCCATCGGCAGCTCTTGGTAACGAGCAGTGGCGAGAACACGTTTACCGAGAAATTGCAGGAATTGGTGGGCACGGCGGCCTGATGAATAACACGCAGATCTGCCCCTGCGGCAGCGGGCGCAGGTTCAAGCGGTGTTCCGGCAACTGATCGCGAAGAAAGGCTCTGCCAGACCGTGCGTTTTGTGAGTGTTTGCTGTACAAAAGCGACATCCAGTACGCTGGTTCTCTTTATTCAAACCAAAGATTTATGAGTGTATGTCCAAGGAACCCCTGAAAACGCTTTCCGATATGGCCCGCGAAGCCCATGCCCGCGTCCAGGATCGCCACCAACACATCAACCCGGTGGTGGGCGTGCGCAGCGGAATGAGGGACATCGGCATTCCCGCGGATGTGATGACGATTGATTGCCTACGCACCCGCCGCCGCATCAACCTGATTCTGCACGATGAGCAACCAGGCATGCTGTTGTATCAGTTCATCACCATTGAAGACGAAGCGGGTGATGACTTTCAGAGTGTGGCGTTCTCAGAGGTGAATACCCAGAAGCTGCTTGAGTGGATGGAGGCGTATTTCGACTGAGGGGAGTGGACCCCGAGGTATTGGTTGGTTGAGGACCAACGGCATAGGGGCACCGGTTCCCGGTACGTTAGGTAGTTGTTCGAAACTGCAGGAGCAGTGGTAAGATTTCGTGGTCACTCGTTGCTGCCGCCAACGATTCATTCAGAGTCACCCTTTGTGGCAACTGGATATTGAACTTGGACAGCAACAGGTCCACAACCTGTTTGTCATTCGTGGGGTCAATTGCTCTCCCTGCGTATATGCAAATTCGCTGAAGAACGAACGTTCCCTGCAAAGAGGGCCTATAGTTGTGAAAGAGAAAGTGGAGTTAGCTGCCATTGTTGAGGTGGACAAAGATAGCCGTGTTCAATGTCAGGAGCCCGGCTGTGGTAAGCCATTATTCAAGAAGATACATGTAATTCGAGTAGAGGACAAACTATCTGTTATCGGAGCAACCTGTTTCAACAGACTTTACGTAGACGATCGTAATGAAGGAGACGAGCCAAGGGTAATCCTCCCATAAATTAAGGGTACTCATAAGTAGAATTTTCTCGTAATCTATCCCCAGAGGAGATTCTGCATGAAGAAGTCACGTTTTACCGACAGTCAGATCCTGGCCATCCTG
>NZ_JBCAQT010000028.1:0-9100 GCF_038419845.1 Marinimicrobium sp. C2-29 | reverse complement strand
TACCTTGGAACGTTAGCACCAATCCCAACTGGTCTTAACCGGGTGGTTGGTTGGGCGCTTACGTGGTTTGTGCAGGGATGGGAAGTATCGCGACGGAATCTATCACAGGTTTATAATTAGACGTTGTGTTTTCCAGACTAGGCTCAACGAATGTAGGTACCGACTGGAGTAAGGTACGCACGAGCCTGCTCGAATTGATGGGTTTACAGCCGATTTTCTGGGAGGGCATCGTAGCGCATCCTATCTATTGGGTATTAGGCGACAACCATAATTAACCTCGCCCAGTGATGCAATCACTGTGGGCCGATCACTCTGACCAGCAGGCACTCACCTCAAGACTCATACGGGCAGCACCGGACCTACGACGAGATTTTGCTAATCTGGCAAGCAACAAAGAGCAAACAAGCTGATCGTAGCGAAACACCTTGAAATATCGTAACCCATTGTTTTAGTTTATATTCTTAGCAACAACACCAGAGCAATTCAGTTGGTGAGTGGGCCCCGCAGCATCTCTACCCGAATTCTCTCCGAAACGTATACTCTTTGGCTTGTCGATGACTTCCAGCTCCCCGATCGGGCTCCACTAGATATCCTGCGATGACAGCTCATGATATTCGGTCTGGTCATCAAAGAGCAGCCAAAAATGCTACTCTACCGTCCTGATCGAGCGCTAAATCTCGGTAAAATCAACGTTTATTAGGACCAGTGTATAACTTTTTTTCCCTCTGGTAAGACCGTCTTGGATTAACCCCCCAAAATTTAATAGCCGCCAGTTCTATATATTGCTATTAATATTCTTATTCCACATATCGGTAACTGACTAACTCTATTTTCTCTACGTCATTGAAAACCCTCGAAAAAATCCTTGCTCCATTTTCATTGGCCCCGCCCTACGCGAATCTCTCGATCTGCTATTTATATATTACAGTATATAAATCAATGACTTACAGCAGATTTCTCGGTCTCGACAATCTCTGAATTTGTGGTATCTCTAAAAAAGAAACCTGCTAGAGACCGATTAACCGATGACCCAGAATCACACCTTGAGCACGGACCGAGCCATTGAGCAACTTGACAGCTGGAGGACGCTCTGCGCCTCCATAGGCGAGTACCGATCTTTCGTGCATGTATCCCAAACAAATTTTGTCGGCCGCCGCCATTTACATATGTGCCCGCGCCAAAATCGCCCAATCACATTGCTGTCCGACGGAGAGTACAGAGCCTATCAGATGCTGATGTGGCGCTCGAACGCAACGGCAATCTATGAGCAATTCCCACTCGATATCGACGAAACAATTGAGATTTCTGACGAATTCGGAGTCACTCACCCAAATGGATGGAACAGAACATCTCGTATTCGTTACGCACACGTTATGTCCACCGATTTTGTGGTCAATCACCTCGACCGTGGGACAGGCCAGACAATTTCAACTGCCTATACCTTCAAATACCACGATTCCATTTACCCCCTAGAGTTGAACCGGAGCGTTCGGAGGACCTGGCAAAAACTGGATATTGAAAAAGAGTTCTGGAAACGCCGCAACATTGAGTACCGGGTGATAACAGAACGTGACGCAACCAAATGCCTCGCCTATAACCTGGATCTCTGTCGGTTTGAGTATGACCCTGATGCTCAAACCGATGTTCTGGGACAGTTCTCGAAATCATTCATTTCCACCTGGTGCGAAAACCGATTCATGGATCTACGAGCAATTATCGAATCAGTTTCTGAATCTATGGGAATCACCTCAAAGAGCGCTATTACGATTTTCAAAAATTCGGTTCTATACAGAGTCCTTCCTATCAGTCTCGAAAACCGAATTGAGTTCTACCGGCCGGTGGAGATGAACCTATGATCCCAACAGGCATGCACTACCGAAACAAGAGCAAATCAATCATCTATCGAGTCTGCCATGTTTGGTTGGAAGGCTCTTGGTGCGCTGTGGCAGATATGACAAAGGCGCTTAATGCCACTCATATAGCTAAGCCCCGAGCATGGAAAATACAAGAGTTCCTGGATCACATCCATAGCGAGAAATTGATTCGCGATGACGCCCTAGAGCTTCCCATCGAAATAACAATGAGCGACGATCAATTGCGCATGAACAATCGCTCCAAGTGGTTGGATAAGCGCGACCACAAGCTGTCGCTTATTTCAACCCTAACGTCTGATGAAATTATACGAAAGTACCTGTATGGATATGGAATCGCACCAGAGATTAAAGAACTGTGCGAGAAAACCTTAATCGTCCGATCTGCCTACTACAGTGCGCTCAACCGTTATATCACAATGGGACAGACAGACAATGCCCTGCTCCCATTCAAACTTCGCCACTGTGGAAGCAATTACAAGATTTTCTCGGACACAGATAGCCCTGTCAGCAAACGAGGGCGGGGTGGCAACAACAATGAGAATTCATTATCAAAGTCTCGCGGTATTACACTGCTTGACAAGGACCGAATTAGTAGCCTACTGAACGAATACATGAGAATGTTCGGTAGGCCAACGATGCGATCTCTAATCGACTATTTTAATGCCTGCCATCAAATGGTGGAAATCCAATCATCCGACCCAAATACACCTAGCGTATACAGAGAGCCACTACCTGAGAATGAGCGACTTTCCGAAAGGCAGATCGAATACCACATTCGAAAGATTATTGGCGTTGAAACAATCCTCAGGCGTCGAGTCGGAGAAATTACCTACGCGAAGGATTTCTCACAAAAACCTGGGAGCGCACGAGATGGAGTTGTCGGACCCACTCACCGATACGAAATTGATTCCACAACAATCAATGTCTATGTCATCAGTCCGTACACTGGAGAAATCCTTAGAACGATTGGAAGACCAACGATCTACATCGTTGTCGATGTATGGACCACGCTATTTGCGGGGGTCTACATTTCTCTGACTGGAACGGAACAGGCCGCATTCGCCGAAGCCCTTTACAACGCAATGATGCCAAAAGTGCCATTTGCCGCGCGATTCGGTATCGAGATTGAGGATCATGAGTGGCCAGCACATCATCGTCCTCACCAGTTAGTGATGGACAATGGTAGCGAGAACAGCCCGAAATATGCTGAGAGTGTGCTGAGGGCCGGCTCAAACATTGAGACCGGGTCATGGACACCGGCATACCGAGGAGACTGCAAAGCCATTGTGGAGCGGGCGCTAGGGTTGCTGACACCAAACGTCAACAGGCTACCTGGCAGCGTGACTCCGGATACACCAAAAGAAGGGGAACACCCTGCGAATGGTGCCATGTTCACTATGGATGACCTCTATCGTTCTCTCATACGTGAGATGCTGGGAGCAAACAGTACCAAGGACCGAATAAAATCGAGGGATTTCGACATGGCGGCACATTCCACTGGATCGACCCCCAATGACCAATTCATATTCGGGGTAGAAAGGAGGATGAATGGTGGCTACCCAGTTGAGACAGAGGAGCAACTGAAGCAGGTACGTTGGTCTGTTCTTCCGGAGGAGCGAGCGCGGGTAACAGAAAACTGCGTCGTCTTTCGAGGACTCCGCTATCACCATCCGTACGCCGAAGAGCAAAACTGGTACACAACGGCGAGCCGAAATGGGCGGTTTGACATTATTGTACGAGTGACTCAATCATCAACCGACTGTATATTCTACCGTACCGATGAGGGTCAGGTTCTATCTTTCAAACTTCAGGACACTGATGAGCAGTATCTTAATCAACATTGGGATATTGTCATCGACCAACTAGAAAATGAAAAACAGATTATACATGATAACAAAATTAGAAAAGCAAACGTCAGGGCCAAAAACATGGCTGAAGACGCTGATACCATAAGGCGTACAAAGTCCTCAATGAGGAAAAACCCTGACCGCAACAAAAGCATCCCACGCGACGTCAAGAGTCAAAAGTCCTTGCATGCTGAGATCAATAAGCGTGTCCATGATGCAGAGATAGCAAAACAGCTATCTGACGGAGGGGTTGCACTGGATCCAGCAACGGAAATTAAAGAAAACTCTATTGAGGAGGCTTACAACAACTATGAACAGTAAATCGCCGTGGGTAACCGACGCACAATACGATGAAAAGCCCGATAGTTCTCTGAACGGGAATCCGCTAATCGAAGCGGTCTCCGTAATCATGGATCCCGCCACAATAGCTCATCGACTGACGAGGCGGGCCGAAGTACCAAAGAATTTCGATGAAATTCCAAGATTATACAGAAGCACGATTCTCGAACAGCTGAGAAATCAACACATTCCTCATCCCTTGAGCGTTCCACTCTACTACAAAATCGTGGAGAAAATCCTGTGTGGATACAGAGACAAGAATCCGTTCTCTGCAAATGCACAGCGCCGGCTCCATGACATCGCAGAACAGGGGTGGACAAAACCCTCGGAGTTCAACAGAAATCAAATCACCGGGCGAACAACAGCGGACTCCTGCGTGGCACATGGACCCTCAGGCACTGGAAAAACCACGACCATTCGAAATGTTCTACACCTCATACCTCAGGTTATAAACCACTCAGAGTACGGCGGATCCCCGTTCATTCAACAGCAGATTACGTGGATATCTCTCGACTTTCCATCCACACCCTCATTCAAATCATTGGCACTGAACTTCTTCGAGGCTGTTGACAACGCTCTAGGTACAGATTACCGCCAGCAATGGTCAAACGCAAAATACAAATCGGTCGATGATTTTCTGAGTGGTGTTCAGAGAGTTGCCGCCGTTCACTACATCGGCCTTGTTCACATTGACGAGATCCAATGGATTAAAACGTACGGAACGAGATCCAATTGCCCAAACCTAATCACCATCGAGGCATTGTTCAACAAGCTTGGAATACCGTGTCTACTAAGCTGCGAATCCAATGGGATGGATGTATTTCAAGCCAGTGGCCATGCAAATTCTAAAAAGCCCCCAGACTTCACCACCGCAAGACGTATGCTATCAGATCATGAATACAAATTTCAGGGTCACTACATCAACGATGAAGCATTTACAGAGCTCTTCAACGCATTTTTTCCAAATGCTATAACACATGACCTTATTATTGACCATGATTTCAAAAAGCTGTTCCACTATTGCACAGCCGGAATACCGGCGCTCATTGCCAAAGTCGCGCACCTCTTTCACGAGTACAACCAGGCGCTGCCCGAGCCAATGCCTGCTATCGACCTGCTTCGACACGTTCATCAGTCACAGGGGACGTCGCACGAATCATTTCTCCCCGCCATGAGAGAGCTGGTTAACGCGAAACCGAGTGGACCAAAAACGAAACTTAAGCGCGGCCCGAACTCTAGGCTACCAAAGCCCGACCCAAATCAACTACCGTTCCTCAATCCTGAAAATCCCCCTTCGGTTTCTGAAGAATAACCTATACCGGGAGTCAGCCAGCCAATGAATAGAAAAATCTCCTTCTTTCCAACACCGTTGCCTGATGAGCATATCGTCAGTGCCTTAATAAGGTATCTCCGATTATCAGGGAAACGCAACCTATCGTCTGGACGAAACCACATAACACGCGATTATCAGAGTTTGGATTCAACCACTCCATGGCGCGTCGCGTACATTGATATTTACAGCGTATTTCAAGATACTTTGTCTGTCGAAGAGTTCGCCAACAAATATACGTTGTGGCCTTTCTTCAAACCATTCATAAGCAGTGAGGTTCAATCCAGCGTCATCGGAATGAAGTGGGTCCCGGACGGAAAGAAGAGATTTACACTGACGTCAACAGTTCAGAATCACTCATCACTCTGCAAAAGTTGGCGATGGTGTATAGCATGTGCGTCTTCTGACTACGACCGCTACGGGATAACCTATTGGCATCGAGAGCATCAACTCCCGAACGTTCTTCACTGCCGTCACCATAACCGAAACCTGGATAGGCAATGCCCTCACTGCGAGCAGTCTATATGGGATATTTATTATCTTCCACTCCCTTCGCCGGACGGACTGTGCCGATTCTGCCACCGATCAATGTTAGATGTCGATTTCACTTCACCACAATCGGAAGCGCTTTCGGATATAGAAAGAATGGGCCTCTCAGCACTTTTCAACCACAATAATGCCAACCTCGACAAGACAATTAATGGAATGAGAAAGTTACTAAACGATCTAATCCATCAAAGGATATCAGAGTTGAATATTTCGACAAGAATCTCTCGAATCCAGGTTAACAAAGAGTTTCGAGATTTTATCAGTAACGATCCTCAGTTAGAGAGCATTTTTGCACGGCAGGGAGAAAACGACTATGTGCCTATACAGCGACCTAAAGACTCCCTGCTGCACATTGTTGAAAGTGGGTCGGGTCAAAGTGCAATAAGCTATATAGCAGCAATGCGATTTCTCATGAAAGAACGAGACATTCCGATCAATGATCGAATCTGGGAGGGATAATTCTCTCAAGCGATCCAAGAGCAAACATTGAAACACCAACCGAATCTCATTTTCTAACAGATTAAAGAGGACAACAGAATGACCGACGGAAACATGATAAATCATATGACACCGATCGATGAAATTGCTGAATTGACCGCAGGATCTGGCTCTCCCTTTGATGTTGGAGCCAGCGCGGACCTAGTAAAAGCAATCACAGATAGAGTAAAGGCTGAACCACAAAGAAAGCCAATTTGCGTTATCGCTGATTGGACATGGGTTGATTTTAGGGTTACAGATAAGAACCGCACGTTTTTTGAGCGCAAAGGAGTTCTACCTCATGGAGTGTACTCGAACCACGTAGTTCATGATGAGCTACATCGAGCAAATCCAGGGGAGCGCATCAGATCTACGGTTCTTGTCAATTTCAGGGACGACTGCATATTCGAAACCAGGAACACCATCTATATCCTTCAGGGTCCTGGAAAACGATTACCTATGAGCGCTGAAGCATTCCTTTCAATATTTTTTTAATATATCTACTACGAGTTTATTTGCGTGGAATCACACTAGCGTCGACCGATATATAGGACTTCAAGAATGCGTATTAGACAGTTGATCTCGTTTTTTATTGCGCCCTTTCCCAGGGAGACATTTTATAGCATTATCGCTCGAGCCTCTCATTATCTGGGATACCCATCTGACGCAAAAGCCATTACTAGGATAGTAGGCGATAGAAGCCATCAACTACACGCCGACCTACCAAGTGTTTGTTCAACTGCCACCGATGCCTTTGGACTGGATGAGGACAAAGCTATAAACACCACATTGTTTTCATACTATGAACCGTGGCTATCAAAAGAAAGGTCTCAATTGATTAGGCAATCAATGTTACTGGGAGCCAAGCGGATCCCGCACGCTATGGCTGGCATCTCCGGTTCACGCATTTCCCTGGACCGTCCACTGCGATATTGTCCTCTGTGCGCACTCGAAGACTATGACATATATGGTACAACGTTCTGGCATCTTGATCATCAGGCTCCGGGAGTCTGGGCATGCGAGCTACATCAAGTCCAGCTACAATCAACCAGTTCTAGAAGGTCCGCAGTGGAAATTCCACCTACTGGAGGCTTCTCCTTCTCAGCTCCTTACGCTTCGTGTAGCGACATTCAATTGGCACGACTGAGCAGCGATATGATGAGGCTCCAATGTGGGGGTTCTATCGACGCAGCTATTGCCGCCGATGTTTACAGATCGAGGCTTAGCAGAAAAGACCTGATTACGAAGGGAGGCCAAGTACGACAGCGGGATCTAAAATTCAAGCTCCTTAAATTCTGGGAAAACCTGACCATATATGGCACCGTAGAGAAAATGATAAACTCAAGTACTGATCTTTCTTATCCGTCATCCATATTTTACCGGCGTCCATCTCACAATCTTCCAATAAAGCACCTTCTCATTATAGGTTTCCTATTTAACGAATGGAGCGACTTTATGGTTTCTTACATAAACTTTAGAGCTGATGGTTGTAGAACAGACGAACTTGGTTCAAATCCCGACAATCAACACACAGACGATGACGAACAGTCGATTATCGATAAGGCAATTCCCTTACTTAAGAAAGGGAATAGCATTCGAAAAGCATCAAAGCTTTCAGGTTTGTCCTTCGTGAAAACGAAGGCATTGGCAACTGGTATGGGGGTTAACGTAAAACTGCGACCTCAACTGCTGTTTGAAGATAAGCGAAGAGCGATCTGGAGAAAGTTACACATCGGAGAAAGCACTGATGTTATATCCACCTCTTGCAATGTGTCTCTTGGTCTCGTAGAACAAGAGCTCACGGCTCATCATTATTTGATTCCACTTAGGAAGAAAATCAGATTCTACAAAAAGCAGTGCCACTACAGGGAAATGATTATCGATTACATGACAGAGTACCCGAATTGCAGCAGGAATGACATTAGAACAGCGCTCGGATCTGCCTACCTCTGGCTATATAAGAACAATTCCCATTTGCTATATTCGTTAATCCCGGCGGAAGTTCCACGACAGCTCCGCAGATCGTCACCCAAGTCTACATGATTTGATCCCCTCCCCAGAAAACCCCACCATCCAGCCACCTGGGTAAATATTGCTCAAATAATCGGACTCCACCCGACCGCTTTGCACTGTCTTGATATTAGTCAAATATCAGGCCAGAAATCTCCTGAAATACAAAGTAGCTACTCAGTCTCAAACTCTATTGTTTTATTGTATTGGGAGCTCTCGTTCAATAGCACTTTGTCTCAAACCTTATTGTATTTTCAGTTCTTTGGAAGGCGCGAATTGCCTAGTCCGGCAGTCTCAAACTTTATTGATCACTGACACTGATGATGAGAACCATTTAAGTTGGATACCGGGTCATTAAAGTTGGAAACCGACTATTTAAGTTGGAAACTACCGTTGTCGGTAGGCAATAAACGTTGATGTCGATGGACAATAAAGTTTGAGACTAGATAATCATGCGCGGCATTACTCAGGGAAGAGTGAGCTAAAACCGAGCCGGAAAGTGAAATATCCTTTAAAATCACAGAGTTATAATTACTCCAAAATATCTGACTTACCCTTTTCATCTCATAAACTTTGAAAGTTTGACGACCTTCGTGCTCAAAACGGACCTGCGGAACCTGTCAACCTGATTCGGACAGTTGCTTAGCCAGTTAATGTAGATTTGTTCGCCGTGT
>NZ_JBCAQT010000027.1:0-10355 GCF_038419845.1 Marinimicrobium sp. C2-29 | reverse complement strand
ACACCTCTTCTAGGGTGGTAGAATACCACCTTAAATGGTGTCCGGAATCATTAGACCACTTCAACAGAGGGCTATCCAGGTTACGGGCATTGAAGCTAACGAGGCGGTCAAAGCCACTGAAGACACAGATGAGTTACGAACTGCAATAGAATGAACGGTGGTAAAAATAAAATAGTCCGGGGGTGTCCCGCAATAATTCTCGCGAGGCTCCCAGGCGGCCCGTAGCCTGCTCCAAGAAAAATCTTGAAACACGTTTAGCGCTAGGCGCCCCCATCTTCGCCACTGACCATCACCCTATTGCGACCGCTATCCTTGGCCTTGTAGAGTGCGGTATCCGCTCGCTTCAACAACGTATTTGGAGTATCCCCATTCCGGAAGTTGGTGACGCCCAAACTAATGGTAAGGACCCCAACTTCGGGAAAGGGCTCGGCCTCGATGCGCCGACGCAGTCGTTCCCCCATCCGAGCGGCCTCGGAGGCATCGGTTTCTGGAAGGAGAGCCACGAACTCCTCGCCTCCCCAACGAGCCAGAAAATCGGGCTCACGCAACTCCCCGGCGACTCGTTTGGTCAGCTCTACCAGCACCCAGTCGCCGACGTCGTGCCCATAGGTGTCGTTGATTTTCTTGAAATGGTCCACGTCGAGCATCACCAGAGCGGTTTCAGCGCCATAGCGTGCGTGGCTAGCCAGCGCACGCTCCATCTCCGCATCGAAGCGCTGCCGATTATAGAGGCGGGTGAGGGCATCGGTGGTGGCTTCCCGCTCCAGTGACTCTTCCAGCTGCTTTTGCTTGGCAATGTCCAGCCCCACACCCAGCAGGTAAGACTGGTCATTAAGCTCGACTCGCAAGCCGTTGAGCAAATAAGGGATGTCACCCTCTACAGTGCACAGTTTGCTTTCGATCACCGCGCTGCCCTGCGAAAAGGTTTTGGCGATGGCTCCGCCGACACGATCTCTCTCTTCCTGCGGGATGAGCGCGCAGACGTCCATGCCATCAAGCTCCTCGTGGCTAAACCCCGTCACCTCTTCCATCCGATCATTCCATTGAACCAAATGGCCCTGCCCATCATGGATGTAGAAGATGCCTGGCAAACCAGCCAAAATCGATTCTGATAGCGTTTTTTCTTCTCGCAGCTTATCTTCGAGTTGACGCTGTAGGGTGGTGTC
The DNA here is from genome assembly GCF_038419845.1 of Marinimicrobium sp. C2-29. NCBI lineage: Bacteria > Pseudomonadati > Pseudomonadota > Gammaproteobacteria > Cellvibrionales > Cellvibrionaceae > Marinimicrobium > Marinimicrobium sp. C2-29. The sequence continues at coordinate 9,189 of NZ_JBCAQT010000027.1, read as the reverse complement.
CTGAAGCGTGCCAGTCATACGGAGCGGCTTGCCCTCGGCATCGAGCTCCGTGTAGCCAAGCTCCTGCACGGTGCGCACCTCGCCTTCCGAGCGTATTATTCGATACTCGACTTCGTAGGATTTTCCATTGAGCGACGTTTCGAGAGCCGCCCGCACCCTTTCCCTATCGCTGGGGTGGACCGCGGCCATGAACGATTCGTGAGTAAAACTCTCCCCCCGGTTCAGACCGAAGATGCGATAGAGTTCATCGGACCACCGGATCTCGTTGGTGTGGAAATCGGAGACCCAACTTCCCACATGAGCAAGACGCTGAGCATCGGCGAGGTCCCGTTCACGGGCGCGCAGGGCCGCGGCTTCATTGCGATCGCTGATATCGCGCACTAGCGCCAGCACCAAGGCGTCATCTTCCATGTCAATCCGACTCAACAAGACCTCGGAAGGGAAATCGACACCGTCCCAAGTGCGGTGATGCCACTTGAAAAAAGCCTGCCCCTTGCTCAGGGCCTCGTCGATGTGATCTTCTGCAGCCTCTCGGCTGAGGCGACCGTTAGGCTGGTAGAGCGGGGAGAGGTCGGCGGGATGGATGGTCACAAAGGTGGCCAAATCAGGCACACGAAACATCGCCAGGGTCGCGGAATTGCAATCCTGGAAACCCTCTCTGCTAGAAAACATTATGGCGTCGCGGGATTGTTCGAACGCTAACTGGTACTTATGTCGTTTCCGGCCCGCACTCTCTTGGGAGTTTTCCAGACCCTTGCCATGCGCCATGGTTACTCCTTATTCCGCACCCGGGTCGATGCTAAGGCCATTCTTCATCGCCTCGATGAATTCCGGTTCGGGCAAGGGCCGGGAGACCAGGAAGCCCTGACCGGTCTGCACACCGCGCTTTCGCAAATACTCCAGCTGCTCCCGGGTTTCGATGCCTTCGGCAACCAGTTCCAGACCGAATTGTTCGCCCAGCGCGATGATGGCGTTGGTAATCAGCTGTCCATGTTTGTTGTGCGGAATATGGTCAACGAAGCTCTTGTCGATTTTCAGTACATCCGCAGGCAATTGCTGCAGGTAACCCAGTGACGAATAGCCGGTACCGAAATCATCAATCGACACTTGGATGCCGCAGGCCCTCAGAGCTTTGAGGCTGTCTTGGATATGTTGATCCACGTTCATCAACATGGTTTCGGTCAGCTCGACGCCAATGGAGGAAGGCGTCAGCCCATACTTGTCAATCAGCTGCTGTAGCCAGGTTACAAAACCTTCCGCGCTCAGATCTGCCGGGGTAATGTTGACCGCGATCCTGGGGCAATCCAACCCGCTCTCTCGCCAACGGGCCAGTGCCGCGCAGGCCGCCTCGAGCACCCAGCTGTCAATCCGCTGAATCAGACCAGCCTGTTCGGCGACCGGAATAAAAACGCCCGGCGAGACCATTTCACCGGAGGGCTTGCGCCAGCGGATCAGCGCTTCAGCGCCCGCCATGGCCAGGTCACTGAGGCGGAACTTGGGCTGAAACCAGAGCTCGAGCTCCTGCCGCTCCAGAGCTTGGTGCAATTCGGATTCGATGCGCAGAAATTGCAGGGTACGATCCCGTAAACCGCGTGAGTAGAAATGCGGTATCCCGGGTTGCGAAGCCTCGCTCATGGCGATGCTTGCGGCTTCCAGAAGCCCCGTGGCATCTATTGCATCATCGGGATAAATGGCAATGCCTACTCGGGCCACGGGACGTATCCATTCGCCTCTGATAAACCGAGGGCGCTGTATAGCCTGGATAAGTTTCTGGCTGAATCTGCTAACGTCCTTTAGAGAGGAGTCGGAGGGCAGAGCCGTCGCGCCCTCGTCGCTGTTGAACCGGCTCATGACGAACCTGTCGCCCATACACTCTCGCAGATCGCTGACAACGGCTTCGATAATGTCTTCGGTAACGCCATGGCCCAGGGACTGCACAAATCGTTTCATGGGTATTCGACCCGCGACGACATAGAGTTTTTCAGTTCCGGGGTCCGCCCACTGTATGGCCGTTTCAAGATGCTTCAAAAAGAGCTCACGGGCCGGCAGTCCGGTCGTCCGGTCGTGATTGATGGTGTGCACCAGATGCTGCCGCTGTTGCTCCGCAAGTCGCCGAGCACGCAACAGCATGGCGGTGCGTTCAAAAAATTCCTCTGTATCGATAGGCGTTATGATGAACTCGTCGATGGCATCGCGGTATTTTTTGTTGTGGTGGCGCAGTTCCGTCGGGGACATTATTAGCATCACCGGCAGAAAGACCGGTAGCTCATGCTGCCGAGCCTGCCTCAGCTGGTCGTGCCAGCGGCACAGGCCCGCGCCATCAACGATGGCAAGATCGAAACCCTGCTCAGGCAAAGAGCCGCTGGCAGGTATCAGCAGCTCGCCATGTTGCTTCAGCTGCCTCGCCACCTGCTCGCGATTGCCACGCTTGTCAATCAACAGCAATATGCGCGGCGGCGGCCTCGTCATGCCCCGCCCCTGAGACAAGGTCACGGTCTGCTGAAAGGGCTCGGGCTTCAGGGTCAGGTTTTCTTCTGGCATGGCACTCAACTACGAAGGTTGCTTACAGCTGCTTCCGGGCGTTGTCCGGCAGTCGCTTTATCTCGAAGCCCCCAGTTGTCACATTAAAAAGCTGCAAGTGGTTGTCGAAATCCGTCATGCGCTTCTTGAGAACGCCGATGGTTTTCTGCAATGTGCTGTCTGTTTGCAGGTAACGTAGATAGATGACATTATCGGACAGATAACTGATGTTCCGGTCCGATATGGTCAGGGTATCGGTGGTGACATGGTTTTCATTGACCAGGATGACCGTAACGCCAAGTCGCGCCAAAGCCTTGGCGAAGGCGTGCAGCGGCCGGCCCACGCCTTCCTCGGCCTCCAGGGCAATATTGAACCCTTCGACACTGTCCAGCACCACCATTTCAATGCCTTTGGTTTCCACCTGATCACGGACCTGGCAGGTGAATTCATCCGACAGGTAGCGCAACGGCTCGACCTGGTCGACCAGCAGGTTGCCGCTGTCCAACAGCTCATCCAGTTCGAAGCCCAGGGCGCGCAGACGGCCCATAAAGGTGCCGCACTCTTCCTCGAAGATATACACCGCAGCAGGATGCCCCTGCCTGGCCGACTCAATGGCATAGCAGGCAGCCAGCGTGGATTTGCCGACCCCGGTCGGACCGGTCAGCAGTGTGACGGTGGATGACTCCAGGCCACCATTCAACATGGCATCCAGGTCCGCGTTGCCGCTGCCCAGCTGGCGGATCTCGGGCAGGTTGTTGCGTGGCAATGGGGGAAGCTGGCGCGGGTATACACTGAACCCCTCCTCACTGACCCGAAATTGATGGGGGCCCGAGTCAAACGCGGAGCCCCTGAATTTCGAGACATGGATGGTGCAGCGGGTCTGCGTGCGCTCCAGATTCATTACGCCGTCGGCAATGAACTGCAGGTCGTTATCGGGCATATCCCGGCTCGATTCCGAGGTAAACAGCACTGTGCAGTCGCGGCTCACCAGATAGTTCAGCAGCGCCATGGCCTGCCGGCGAAATTGGAAGACGTCCGCTGACATGAACCGCAACTGCGTCAGTGAATCGATGAACACGCGTTTAGGGCAGAAACGTTCAACCGCGTCCGTGATGGTTTGAGACAGGGGTTCCTGCTCCACATCGGAGGAGGCAAAGACATCATAGGCATCGTTCTGGATAAAGAAATCTTCATCTGGCGACAGGCGCAGGAATTCGATAGAGGAGGTGTCTATTCCCAGCGACATGGCATTGTTTCGGACTTCGTCCGGAGGTTCTTGGAAGCCGATGAAAAGTGCGGGCTCCGCTTTTTTTCCGGCAGCGAGAAAACTGACTCCTAAGGTGGTCTTTCCGAGGCCCGGGTCGCCCCGCACCAGGTAGCGCCGGTTGGCAATCAAGCCTGCTTTAAGAACCACATCAAGTCCTTCTATGCCGGTGCTGATGCGCCGGACTGATTCGGACCATTCACTCAATGGGGACCCCCTCGTCCAGTAGAAAACTTGTCGCAATTTACCCTATATCGGGTAGGAGTTTTGTGCGGTACCGTACATAGAGGGTAGTTCGAAGGGGAGCAGGCGTCTACCTGGAGAGGTTAAATACTACTTCCCGAGTTGCCATTTGAGCTATTCCGCCAGCGCTATAGCAATCAGCCCCACGGGCTTCAGTTTAATGCTTTTACCTTATAAATAAACAAACTGGTTATTGTCTAACTCATTGAAATATATGACAAAATGCGATTAATGGGCAAAATTTGCTCGAATTTGAAATTTTTGGCCACTATATTTAGTTAGCCATGACTAAATCTCGCTAAGAATAAGCCGCCAATTCTGTTTTAAATCCTCACGTGCATTTGCAAGGTTATGGTGTAATTAACCTTTAGCTGGCCTTTCAGGGGGGCCATAGTTCACTCGGCCTGGGCTCGATTGCACCATAATGTCTCAGTAAACCTGTGTACGTTCAACAATGGTGCATTGAAAAAACTCACGCGGCTCTGCCTGGGTATTCTGGCGATCGGTATCCCTCCTCACAAATGTATTACATGTGTGGAGGCATAGCGCTATTCCCGGTTGATCTAAGGAGTTTAAAAGTAAAGACAAATACATACTATGTGCGGTAGCGCACATAGCTGACGATATGCTCTAGACTAACATGGACGGTTTTTGAAAGTGTCAGGCATGAACCTTTCCGGGCCTGAAGCACACAAAAGGAGGAGTACCGTGTATGAACGAACTGATAATCAACCGCCTCACCAGTGGTATCACTGGCCTGGACCGAATTCTGAGTGGTGGCTTTCTACAACACCGAAACTACATTGTCAGGGGCGGGCCAGGATCGGGTAAAACCACCCTCGGGCTGCATTTTCTGACGGCGGAACCTGAGTCCAAAAGCCTGTTCATTAGTATGGGAGAAGACGAACGGCAGCTGCGTGCCAATGCCGCGCGCCAGGGTTTTAACCTCGATAACGTTTCCATTGTTGACTTTTCTCCCTCTTCCATGGTGTTAGAGGATGCCGAACCCTATAGCATTATGGCACCGGAGGATGTCGAGGATCCGGGGTTGCCCAAGCGAATTCGTGCGGCGTGTGAGCGAGTGCGGCCAGAACGAATTTTTATCGATTCTCTGACGTACCTTCAATATTTTTCACCGGATGCCTTCCAGTATCGAAAACAGGTTATCACGTTGTTGAGATTCCTGACGAACCAGGGTGCAACCGTTATCAGTACAGCGGAACAGATCAACGCGAACAGCAATAGTGAAGAGCTCGGATTTCTGGCCGACGGCATCATCGAGCTGAATCATGTCGATGCGCGCCGTTTCCTCGAAGTTACGAAATTCCGGGGTTCTGGTTTCTCGCCGGGCATGCACAGCATCAAGCTGGACGAAATTGGAATGCATTGCTTCCCACAGTTGGAGCCGGGCTGTCACGGCGTCGACTTTGACCAGACCGCCATGCCCTCCGGAATTCGTGAACTGGACAGACAGCTGAAAGGCGGTCTGACCCGGGGGACAGTAACGATTATCACTGGTCCCACGGGGGTGGGCAAAACCTCTCTTGGTATCCAGTTCATGAAAACAGCCTGTGAGCAAGGCCAGAGGACGGTGGTTTACACCTTCGAAGAGATGGCTAGCACGCTTATCTCAAGAATTGAGGGAATCAATATACCACTGAGAAGCCATACGGCTTCGGGTGCGTTCTCCATTGAAGAAATACAACCGCTGCATTATTCGGCCGACGAATTCGCTTCGAGGGTTCGGGCAGAAGTAGAAGAGCGTGGCACCCGCATCATCATGATCGACAGCTTGGCAGGGTATAAGTTATCTATCGGCGGTGACAATATTACACGTCGGCTGCATGCCCTATGCCGCTACCTGGTTAACATGGGCGTGACGGTCATTCTTCTGAACGAAGTTGAAGCCATCACAGGCAGCGATGTGCGCGCTACCGAATTAGGGGTTAGCTATCTGGCGGATTCGGTCATCCTGCTTCGCTACATGGAAATGGAAGGTGAGATTCGTAAAACCGTTGGCGTTCTGAAGAAACGTACCGGTGATTTTGAGAAAAGCATACGGGAGTTCGATATTACCTCTGAAGGCATCAGGGTCGGTGATGAACTTAAAGGATTGATGGGTATTCTGCGCGGTGAGCCCGAGTATGTATCGTTGAATGGGGGCGCCCGTGAATAACTCCGACATCACATTGCTTGAACCAAAGGCAACGGAATCCCCTCAACGGAAAGAACCGGTTGTAGCCATCATGCTCAGCCGAGCTTCTGACCGCAGGGTGCTAACTCGTTCTCTCCAGCACGCATGTGTAGAGCCCGATGTCTACACACTTTCGGAGGCGGGTTTCGACCTGGCCATCGTCGACTTGCCTACACTCCTTCGTCTTGAGCCTGAAATCCGGTTGCTTCGGGCGCGGATTGGCCTGACGCTTACCCCCTTTTTGCTGGCGGCCTCAGAGTCCGAACTGAAAAAAGCCAACAGTTTTCTGGGGGATCTCGCAGAAGATGTCATCCGGACGCCTATCCGTCTGATCGAACTGACCGCGAGAGTCAGAAACCTGCTTCGCTTGAGACAACTTTCATGCGATCAAAAGCGGGAGACGGAAAATACAGAGTCGAAGCTACAGGGCGCTACTCGGGCACTGCATGCCTTCAGCTCCTGCAATGAGCGGGTCATTCATGCCAGTAACGAAAAACAAATGCTGGCCGCTATCTGCGAGAGCTTGACCAAAGAAGGCGGTTATACGCTGGCCTGGGTTGGCGTGGTCAAAGGATATGAGAGTGAGCGGATCGAGCTTCTGACAGCGGCGGGCCAAGCTTGCGATTGTGTGTACGAGTTTTACAGTAGTCAAGAGGATAATCCGCTGTGCCATGGCCCGGTCAGCCTCACCCTTCGCACGGGGGTCCGGCATGAGGTCTCTGACATCGTTTCCCGACCAGAACTGTCAGCCTGGAGGCAATTCGCCGGGACGCACCAACTGCATTCGGTCATTGTCTTTCCACTGAATATTCCGGGCAAAGTGCCCGAGGCCTGCCTGGCGATTTACTCCAGCGACACCGACGGCTTTGACACTGCGGAAATTGAATTACTGCAGCGGATGGTCGATAACATCATTTATGGCATTCATGCACTTCGCGAACAATACCGTCGTCGCCGAAGTGAAAAGAAGGCCCACAAGATGGCCTACAGGGACAGCCTCACAGGGCTGGCCAATCGCACAGCGGCGCATGAAGCCCTAGATCGGCACCTCAGGCAGACCGGACCGTTCCCTCCAGCAGCTGGATTGCTGTACCTTGATCTTGATGGTTTTAAGGTGATCAACGATGCTCTTGGTCACCACGCCGGAGACGCAGTCCTGATTCAGGTGGCGGAACGGCTTCAGTCGACTGTGCGGGATTCCGATCTCGTAGCGAGGCAAGGTGGCGATGAATTTATAATCCTTGCTCCCCACGAGGTTGAGGATAGTTTATCCACCGTCGAGCCGGGTGAACTTATGGATTCAATGTCCAGCCTTGCGGAGCGTGTGTTGCGGGTATTGGAGAAACCTTTTAACCTGGAGGGGCGCGAATACCACCTCGGTGCCAGTATAGGCGTCAGTCTCTGCCCAGGACATGCCAACGACGCATCCACCCTTATGATGAGGGCAGACAGTGCCATGTACCAGGCGAAAAGCCTTGGCGGTAACCACTTCCGGTTCTTCTCTGCTGAGCTGTCACAGAATCAGAGGCATCGTCTGGAAATGGAAAATCGGCTACACACAGCGCTCCTGGAGGGCCAGTTTACATTGGCATTTCAACCGCTGATTGACTTATCCACCGCCAAGACGGTGGGAGTGGAAGCTCTGATACGGTGGCCCCAGCGGGATGGTAGCTACATATCACCGGGGGAGTTCATACCCATTGCGGAAACGACTGGCCTCATCCTTCGAATTGGTGATTGGGTCATGCAAGAAGCCCTGGAAGCGCTTCAACGTTTTCGACACCAGGGTTTTAAGCATCTTCAAATGGCGGTCAACCTGTCGATCAGCCAGTTATGGGAACCTCACCTGGTTGAGGGCATCGTCGCACGGCTGGACTCGCTCGGAATCCCGCCACAAGCGCTCAAAGTCGAGCTGACTGAGGGTTCGTTGATGACCGATGTACATCGCATGGAGAGCATTGTGAAGGAATTCCAGCAGGCCGGAATACAGATTGCCATCGACGATTTCGGGACCGGTTATTCCTCTCTGGCAAGGCTGAGATCACTACCCATCACAACCTTGAAAATCGACCGTAGCTTTCTGCAGGGTACGCCAGAGGAAGAGTCGGCCGTCAATATGGTGTATACCATAACTCGGATGGCTGAAAGTTTGGGGGTCGAAGCACTGGCCGAAGGCATCGAAACCGAATCCCAGTGGCGAATGCTTCAGGATCTCGGATGCCGTTATGGTCAGGGTTTCTATTTTGCTCGCCCGATGGCCGAAATTGATATTGTGGAAAGGCTGAACACCGAGAGCTAACAGTGCACCGGCTCAACAGCGTTCGGAGTTAGCTTTCCGTGTTACCCACAATCGGTAGACACCTTCTATAGTTAGATAAACCACTATTGAGGTGTTCGAAATGGCGTGTAAATAGACGGTGTCTATGTCTCTATTTTGTTGGGTGCCTAGCTATTCAGGGTTTGAGACGTAAGAAAAAGAAACGTTCTGTTGAGAAAATCTCTTAACTCTCTGATCTTAAAGAGTATTTCCCAGGATAGACGGGTCCTGCCTGATTCCTTCCTGAACTTTCTCAGCATATGGCTACCTAGTCTCAAACTTTATTGTGTTTCTACAACAACCGGGTGGTTGGTTAGACGCTTACGGACCCTGTATCGATATGAGAGTATTTCGCAGGTAAAGAATCGTCTCAGCTATAGAAAGAGATTTTTAATTAAAAGAGGACGCTTACGAAACTATATGGCTGCATTCGTAGCCTTTTTCCCGGTCCTTGCATCAAATAAATAGTGTTTCGGGTTATAAACATGCAGTTTTCACGAAATTCGACTAGAGGTGTTGAGCGTATACCCTCGCCAGGGTTACACCTACCCAGCTGATCCTCTATCACATTGTCTGAGTAAAGCCCTATGTAGTGGTCAACTAATTCCGGACAATAATTTAGATGGATTTTCCGCTTTTGCCGGCGGTACC
>NZ_JBCAQT010000026.1:0-12478 GCF_038419845.1 Marinimicrobium sp. C2-29 | reverse complement strand
CGTGCCACCGGCAAAAGCGGAAAATCCATCTAACTTATTGTCCGGAATTAGTTGACCACTACAACGATCACGCCATCCTTGATGACCTCCACCAGGCGACCGCGGTCGTCGTAGTCGTACTTGTAGGTCGATAGACCGCCGTCGGGTGCTTGCTCGGTGCCTCGCTCCACACGGGCGACCTGATCGCCCTGCTGGTAGTGGTAGTGCGTGCTCGCTTCCATTCTGCCCCGGCGAGCGTCTTCGTAGGATGGTCGACGAATCAAGAATTTTTATTCCCACCCTTTGTACTCACGATAAACTTCTTCTTCAAGCCTTTTATATCGCACACACATAACAACTAAAAAAACGTTAGATAACACCAATGGCGCAGACAGACTGGCAATTAGCCTGACATAAAAACCTTGGAAGAGATCATAAATCAGGCTGCTCTTATCTTGTCCAACAATAAAAACTAGCATATCCTTAGTTCCCGGAAGGTGGACTTCGATTGCAATAATAACTATCGCCCCAAGAAAAAAAGCTAAGACAAACATATAGATATAGAATATAATTCTGGTTTATTCTAGTAGACTTCGCTAGTTTCATATATAGCCCCAATCTTTTAGGCAGCCATTAGCTGCAAGAATCTCCGCCGTCTATCGAATCAATCTTATCCTGTAGCTTATCCATATTCTCCTCCAGTTCTCGAGCCTTCTCCTTTGCCTCTTCCGCCTGCTCCGTTGGCGTAGTGGCCCAATCCCATATTTGCAATCCACCTGCAACAACGACAAGCCCGAGACCTACAGGGGCTGCTACCGTACCACCGGCAACCATAAGCGAGCCTCCCACTACAGCAGTCACAGCTGCCAATGGGCTAGCCCACCATGGAGCCAGACCATAAGGATCTCTAAAGCTTATTGGATTCTTGAGGACATATCCATATAGGTTAGGATCACCACCCTCAAACCCGATCGGATCCCGCGCCGTCCACCGCCCGGTTTCTGGATCATAGTCCCGATACCCGAACCGGATCAGTCCGGTATCCGGGTCGCGTAGACCTCCCGCGAACCCAAACGGTATATCAAATTCCGGATTTCTGTCATCGGTAATATTGCCGTAGCTATCGTAACGGATGGTCTTGACAACGCTACCGCTGCTGTCGGTAACAGCTCTGGGGCTGCCCAGGTGATCGGTCTGAATATAGTACCGCTGACCGCCCTGGGTGAAGCTGGTGGGTGTGTGACCCATCGTGTACTCAAACCGCTGTTTCAGGCTGCCGCTGCCATCATAGGTGGCCAGCAAGGTGGTCAGGTCCTGCCACAGGTAGCGCTCTACGATTTCACCATCAATGAGTTTGGCGACTCGCTGGCCCAGGGCGTTATGGCGATATTCAATGGACGTGTCCGGGGTGTCCACCGGTAATAGCTGCCCCTGGCTGCCGTAAACGTAGATGGTTACGGCTGGGCTGGCTTCGTTGCTCGTTTTAAGGACCCGATTAACATTGGCGCCGTATCTTGTAACGGTGCTGATGCCATCCGGTCAGGTTACTTTGGTCACCCGCCCCAAAAGATCGTATTCAAAAGTGCTATACCTCATTTCCTTGGGTGTGAGGAGGAAGCAGCCCGTTTGATTGGCTAAATCCCTGTCGTAGATCTTTAATATTCAAATAGCTCTATGACACCCCAAAGAATATGAAGCCTATCAAGGCGGATAATACATACCCAGTAACGCAGCCAAAAACACAGGATCTAAACCTTCTATTCCTATAAGAAAGAGAAGGCAAAATCCATGCGCCAACAAAGAATATAACTACGTATATCACAAATCAATATTTAAAAATATACAGCACTAAGGGCGCGGAAATGATGACACTCAAAAAGTATATCGACTCACCACCTCTCTATCCAATTTACTCTTCTTTACCCAATCATCATTCAAAACCCGGGATTCAATGAGGGTTACCAACTTTTTTCGCGCGAGTACAACCCAAGCCATAACAAGTACTTGTTTTCCCGAGCTTTCTTTACGTAAAGAACGAAGATAATTCCTTCGTCTTTGAATTTTTCAAGATAATCAGCCCCAAAATTCTTTTCTTTATAAAACCTTCCAGATGGATCATGGACGTAACCAACAATCTCGGCCGTACGACAGCTCGAAAGAACCATAACTCCAGAAAGAAATATATAAATACAAGTAAGAAATTTCATAATCGGTATATTTTTTACAAGTAAAACTACTTTGTTCGATGTAGTCGACGGGCCCGTTTCTTTTTATGTATCCACTTTTCAACACATAACATGGAACATTGATAAACGTAATATACGCAATAGAAAAATATTGCCGACTTGAAAAATGTTATCGCTAAAAATACCAATGGATTTCCTTGGAACGCCACTTCGCGTCCTGACATGGGGGCAGAGGTCGCCCCTTTCAAAAACGACTGAATTAAATCCAACCCTCCCCAGATAATAAAAAAGACGCAAATTAGAAAAAAGAACACTGTATCGGATTTACCAGCACGAGCCCTCGGCATTTTCACCCCCTTCGGTTACGTGATCAATCAAATCCAACCAAGATGAGGTCCCTTCCGCACCTACAACTGAAAATATCCCTGTAGAAACCGCCGGCCTATAGGTACCAGCTTCATAGATTTTCCGCTCCCTTGTTTTTCGTGAGGTTCTACTATTTGATCGCCAAGCCATAGCTCGCTGTCTCGCCTGATAAATACTATACCCCGATTTAGCCGCACCCCCTACACCAACTAGGGTTCCGGCAGCTGAGCCCACTAAATTGCCACTTTGATATTCGCTCGAACCTGAGCTTACAGCGGCATCCATACCTAGACCACCTCTCACCGCATCTCCATTCCATACGCCCACCGTGACGGCATTCAAGAGTCCGTCACCAAATCCCGCTGATGCATTCACAAGCCCTTGTGGAAGTGGGTCCCCCACGCTCCACAGTCCAAGCGGATCAATAAAATTAACGGGGTCTCCTAAAGCATACCCATAAAGATTACTGTCTCCGCCCGCAAACCCAATCGGATCCCGTGCCGTCCACCGCCCGGTCTCTGGATCGTAATCCCGATACCCAAAGCGCACCAGCCCAGTGTGGGCATCACGTAGGCCTCCCGCGAACCCAAACGGTATCTGGAAGTCCGGATTGCTGTCATCGGTAATATTGCCATAGCTGTCGTAACGGATGGCCTTGACGACCGTACCGCTGCTGTCGGTAACAGCTCTGGGGCTACCCAGGTGATCCGTCTGAATATAATACCGCTGACCGCCCTGGGTGAAGCTGGTGGGTGTATGGCCCACCGTGTACTCAAATCGCTGTTTCAGGTTGCCACTGCCATCATAGGTGGCCAGCAAGGTGGTCAGGTCCTGCCACAGGTAGCGTTCTACGATTTCACCGTCGATGAGTTTCGCGACTCGCTGGCCCAGGGCGTTATGGCGATATTCAATGAACTCGTCCGGGGTATCGACCTGTAATAGCTGCCCCTGACTGCCGTAGACGTAGGTGGTCACGGCCGGGCCGGCGTCGGTTTGCTCAACCTTGCCGCCGAGTCGGCCATTGGCGTCGTAACTGTAACTGGTGTTGCCTCGGCTCTCCAGCTGATCGCCGGCGGTATAGGTGGCGGACTCCGCTTCCACGCCTGCTTCGGTGCTGGTCTGGAGGCTCCGGTTGCCATTGGCGTCGTAAGCGTAGGCTTCCACGATCACGCCATCTTTGATGACCTCCGCCAGGCGGCCGCGGTCGTCATAGTCGTACTCGTAGGTCGATAAACCGCCGTCGGGTGCCTGTTCGGTTTTTCGGTCGATCTGACCGGCTGTATTGTATTCCAGACTGTAGCCGTAGGTGTTGTGGCCCGACTGGTAGTAGTCCACAGCGGTGGATTCACCATAACCGTTCCACTGCCAGGTCTGGGTCAGGTTCCCGTCCTTGAGCTCTTCAAGGAAGCCGCTTTGGGCGTCGTAGGTCAGGTCAAAGCCGTTGATCGCGGTGATGAGTCCGTCATCGTCGTAGCCGACTGACGTGCTCGCCCCGGCATAGCTCAGGCTGTCTATCTGGAAATCCGCATTGTACCCGTAGCCAAGGGTGGCGTTCACCAGCCCTTCGTAGCGCAGTTCGGTCTGCAAGGTGCCATCGTAGCCATAGTGAGCCTTCTCGGCGCCTCGCTCAACACGGGCGAGCTGATCGCCGTGCTGGTAATGGTAATGCGTATGCGCCTCCGGGGCTTCCGTTCTGACCCGGCGACCGTTTTCGTAGATATGGTCGATGGTCTCTCCTGAAGGCAGCTCGACTTGCGTCAGCTGGCGCTCCAGGTTGTAGGTGTAGCGGGTCGGCGCCGTCTCCGGGCGGTTTTCCGTTGCGACCTTGTTGACACCGTTGAACGCCGAGGTGTGGTCCTCCGAGGTGGGCACCGTAACCCGGGTGGCATTGCCATTGGCGTCGTACGTTGTGACGGTGCTGTTGCCATCCGGGTAGGTTACTTTGGTCACCCGCCCCAACAGGTCGTACTCAAAATGGGTGGGCAACCCATCGGGCGCTGTAATTCTGGTCAGCTGCCCCAAAGCGGTAATATCGTCATAGGTGTATGTTGTCGTACGATCACCCACCCGCTCTTCGATCAGGCGACCTCGACTGTCGTAATCGTATTCGCGCTCGTGCTGACCGGGCGTTTCCACCCGCTGCATCAGCAATGTCTCGGGGTCGGCATGCAGCGTCCTCACCCGTCCCTCGGCTGAGGTGGTCTTGGTGACGCCCGAGCGGCTATTGACTTCGGTCACGACGGGCTTTCCGTTCTGGCTGGCGGTGACGGTGTAGCGGGATGTGTCTGCGCCATTCTCTCCATAGACCTTGTCCAGGGTTGTGGTGCTGGCCAGGCCGTCGGGCGTGGTGACGGTAATGGTGTCAGTTCGGGGCCGCTGGGTCTTCTGGTCCAGAACCTTCTCAAGAACCGTGGTCATGCCATAGGCCGTGATGGTTTCAGTCAGCTCATCGGCGCTGCGCAGGACTGTGCTCTGAGCGCCGGTCTTGTCAGTGGTGGTAACTTCGACATCGCCATTATCCAGAACACGACGTTCGGTTACATGCCGGTTTGACTCGGCGGTCTCGTAACCGTAGCGGTCCCAGCCGATTCCCAGCCGCTCATCGAAGAGGTCCCAGAATCCTCCCTCTGAATCGCGAGCCATCGTCAGCCTACCCGATCCGTCGTAGTCGCGATCGTAGTCATGCCCGTTTGGATCAGTCTTGCCAGTCAGCAGGCCTCCGTTCCCATAGCTGAACTGATAGCGGGTGTCGTCTTCATAAAGAACTTCGGTGAGGTTGCCCTGCTGATTCACGTTCAACGCCGTCACCTCACCATCGGGAGCTACGATACGCACCGGTGTTCCTTCGTGGTTCCGCTCAACCGTCAGTGCATTGCCGAACTGGTCCACAATTCGAACAACGCGGCCGGAGTCGTCGTACTCCAGATTGCTGAGCTCAGTACCGCTACTGAGGTCGATGGTTGCGGTGTGTTGGCCGTCGCCATTGAACCGGAAAGGCGATCGCGACGAGGTGCTATCGTCACGGACGCAGCGGACGTGGTAAGTGTCATCCTTTTCAAAGCGTTCGCTGTTGAACCCGAGACTCTCAATGGCCCACGCCTGATCTTCATCGGCAATATTGGTGGTAGAGCTCCAATACGGGTTGCGCTCAGGCGCCGTCGGGCTCCAGGGTGTGTCATCAGGAAAGCTGGTCTGATGCTGGAATACTGAGTTCGGCAGAACATACAAGAGCTCATTGATATTCGGAAGACGCCAGTTGTCATAGCCCGCGTGCTGGGAGGTTTCACAATAGTCGATGCTATCGAACCAATCCAGCTCCAGGGAGGCGTTATCAGGACCATCTTGCCACATCAAGCCATTGTCTTGATCAACCGCAACCTGGTCCGTCTCGTTGCGTTCCAGCGCGTCAATGTTCTGTAGATCCAGTTCAACGCCCCGGACGCAGACCGCCGCCAACTCTCGCTCGTCAACGTTCAGGGTACTTCGGGTCCATAGTTCACGAGCCCGCGACAAGCTGTGAATCCGCCGCAACGCATCCCCAGAGGATTTGTCGATGCTATACCCTATTTCCTTGGGTGTGGGGAGGCGCCAGTCGATCTGACCGGCCAGATCCAAGTCATCGCAGTATTGTCCAGCTTCCAGCTTTCTGGTGGTGCGGTGCGGCCTGCGCACGTTCTGCCATTGCAGGCCGGTCACCCGATCCTGAAGGATATTATCGCTGGTAATGGTGTAATCAATACCCTTGCCACCGGCTTGGTAATAACCGTCATCGCCGTCCACGTAGCTGAAGGTCTGCCCGGTTCTCAGTATCAAGGAAGGCGTAGCGATGGTCTGCACCCCACCATTGCCAAGGTAAACCAACCCTTGTGAGTTCGGACCCAATTCATGAACTGCCGATAGCGACCAACCCTCTGCCAGCTGCGTGTCATAGGTATTCTTGATAGAGATACCTCTCTGACGCCAGGCAATAAAGTTCTCTCGAGAAGAGACCAGGGTTTCCGAATCACCTTCGACGGCCCAGGCAACCGGGAACTCCGATAAGGATTGCTCTTCCGAGGCGGCATTCCCTGCGCTCAGGTACTTCACTGAATGCTCATACCCCAGGCTCACCCTTCCATTGACGGTTCCTTTTGCGATAGTGCCATCGGGATGAGTGCCGTCCCACAGGAACTCCGCCTCCAAACCGACTTGAGGATCGAAGCTTTTCTCGAAGACATGACCGGCAATATCCAATCGGGCTATCATTCGCACCGGAATCACTGGCAAATCATCACCGCTCAGGGCTACCCGGATTTTATGATGGTAGCCTTGAGTGCGCTGGCTACTGTAATGCAAGGTCGCATTTGATCCGGCTATATCAATATCTTCATGGAAGGACTGTTGATACGGCTTAGCGTAGGATCCGGTAGCGACACAACCCGCGTCGTACTCATCTTCTTCGCTCAACTCTGGTTCTACGTCTTCCGGCGCTTCGCCGTCACCTGCGCCCCAGTTGTAATCCATAGGCGTCATATGGTTAAAACTTCCCCACCAGAGGGTGTCACCCGCGGAATAGGAGTCCAACCCGACAGGCTCATCTCCAGTGTCGCCATTACCATTCAAGTCGTCCGGAAGGCCGTCACCCGTATAATCCAGCCCATCGACAACACCATCGCCGTCTGAGTCGAGGAGCTCGACGACGACACCATTGCTTGACGCAACCCATTCGCTAACGCGTCTGTCAAAATAGCCGATGGGAACGATCTCGCCTACATCAAAATTCAGGAAATTGTCGACAAACATGACGACACTGCCATTAAAGTGAACGGAGTCCGTATAGTGAGCGCCGTCCACATGCAGGTCAGACGCCCAGGTAAATGCCGTCTCCCGGGGAAGTTCTCCGGGCATGGAGGCGGGTGTTTCAAATTCTGTTGCGCTAAACTCGAACTGCTCAACCGGCCGCTCCGAGCCATCAGCGGAGCGGATAACAGCAGAGGTAATGCCGTTGAATACCACTGTTGCTTTACGGTCACCGAATTCGTCCGATATAACGCTGGACTCGTGGACTTGAGGATCTTCGATCGAGAGATCAATGGTTGTCGTTTTGCTATCGCGCTCCAACAGAGTCACCGTCTCCAGGGACGCCCATTGGCTGCTGGCCGCAATGGCAGAGCGCTGAATTACAAGATACCCCGGCTTCTTATACACCAATGTCTGTTCGCCTGCGGGGCCCGCTATTATGAATCGCCCGTCGGTACCTGTCACAACGGAGCCATAGTTTCTCGCGTTCAGAAAGCTTACCTGTACGCCCGACATCGGCACGCCGTATCGATCGTGTGCGATACCGGTATAGACCGCCATCGACTTGGGATCAAAACCGGCCTCAACGCTTTCCTCCTCCATGTCGGGTAGAGCCGCGGGAAGGGTTGCGTTATCTGCCAAGTACGGTACTACGGAGCCGGCTTCGGTATCTGATAGGGAGTCTCCGTCCAGACCTTCTCCGACCGTCACATGAACCCTATTGGATTTCAACGAGTCTACTTGAGCGTAGAGAGTGGCGTGGCCGGGACGAAGGCCAACAACAGCCCCATCTACTAAGTTGGCGACGGAATACGCGTTGCCACTGAAATAGACTCCATCTGAAAGATCACGTTGCTCACCGTCTTCATATGTTCCAACTACTTGAAGAACATGATTTTGACCTTCCGCCAAATGTATATTGGAGGGGCTGACAGACAGACTTACAAGGTCATCCAAGTGGTAGGAGTATTTGTTCCTGACTTTTAACCTATAAGGTAGGCACCCCTGGGAACCACCAACATCGAAGGCCTGAATTCTTTCATCGCTCCAGGCAGCACCTTGATCAATCGTTTTAAAGACAGTGACAGCACCGTAGGTTGAAGGCGCGTCATTACCGGGCTGATATAATCCGGTGGCGACTCCAAAACCGACCACCCCTTCAGATGAAGCCTCACCGTGATTCTCTTGAAGCCCCGGCTGCAGCAGGTGCTCACGATGACCCCAATTTTCTCCTTCAGTAAGACCAAAGTCTTCGTACCACTCTTTGTCTTCGTACAACCAGCCATAGATGGCTCTCACAAGTGCTTGATCTTCGTCTACAGACCGGTCGGGTTTCCGGAAGCTGGCGACCGACTCCACTTTTCCTATAAATGGGTCCGCGTTTGATCTCACATAGTCGTCGGTCAGCATTCTCTGGAGCGGTGTTCGACCATCGTTGTAATGGCCTATCACTTGGTTGCTGCTCAAAATGTAATCAGAGTAGCTCTGCGCTGCCTTCTGTATTGACGAGTCCATGCCAGAAAACGGCTTCAACCCACGCGCTAATCGCTCAGCGTTAACTAAATAGAGCCCTTTCTTCTGGAGACTCCACCCGTCCCACTGATCTTGATCGGGCATATTCAAATATGTATGAACCGATGGATCAACGTACCTCGCATAGTTGAAGGCAGATTCAATAGAGTTCACATCAAACTTGCGTCCAGCATTCCAGGCAATATCGTTCTCGGGTTTGATTGCATCATAATTCCAATCGGAAGTTATATCTTCATAAGGACAAGACGCCAAAAACGGAGAAACAAGATTAAAATGAGCTGTTACCTCGCGATCGCTATCCATGACAAAGGTGCACTCTTCAGCGTTTTCTGAGCATGGTCCGTCCCAACGAGAAAACACTGAGCTGTAATTCCCACTATATGGAGATAGAGTAACTGAAGCTCCCTCGGGTATCAGGATCTCACACCCTGCATCATCACAACTCTCCCTCTCCCCATAGTCAACGGCAACGCTCCCCTCTCCCGCTCCGGAAATACTCAGTGAGAGCGTCTTTGTCGGGAAACTGTCTCCTCCACGAACAAACCTGACGTTCTCTTTGTCGCCAGAATAAACGATTCTATTTTCACCGTATTTAAAGTCAACCGTTCTATACTTTGAAGCGGACCACCCTTCGCTTGGTATATAAGCGGTAGTCCTGTACTCCTCGTTCTTCGTTTCTGGAAAGTATGTTTCAGCAATAGTCGGAACATCTTGGCCGATAGAGTAGCACCTATCCTCATGTTTACCCCAGAATGATCTAACACCTGTGCTACAAAAGAGCAGAGTCCTCAACTCTTCATGAGCAGGAACTCGCCACCCCATTTCTGAAGCTATTGAGTTGGCTTCCGAAGACACCAACGGTACGACACTTCCAGAGCAAGTATTACCATCCCATTCCTGACCATAACTACAACGCATCCACTCCAGATCCGTCGTCGAATCATAGATTACGCCACCGCTCTCTCCTCTGACTTCATACCTGTCATCAATAAATATTGCAACAACCTCTTCGACCTCGTGCCAGTTTTTTACTTCGCACTCAGGCTCATACCCTTCGCAGAGACCGTCCCACTGATAGAATTCGAACCCATCCTCCGGAACCGCTTCAAAGACAATGGAGCTTACATTCGAATAACCCGAAACACAGGTGTCATCGCATGTCGCATCACCAGTTATGACTGAGCCTTCACCGTTACCCGAAACACTCACATCAACTTGAACGGACTCAGGGGGCACCGAGTCACGCACCAAACGAAAGGCTAAACCCGTGGAAACCTCAAGGTATCCTGCTTTCCCGTTTTCAAAATCTCTCACAACAGGAACCCCACCATACGTGGAGGAAGACCAATAGGTTGTTCTCCATGTATTTGGAAAGGCCCAGTCTGCAATGGTAGGTGACGTGTACTCGTTATGACACGGACCTCTATAATCCCCCTCAAAAGAAGGGTTTCCAGAGTCACAATACACAATAGAAGCCAGTTCATCTTTCGTTGGAAGTCTCCATCCCCCAGGAAAAAATTTATCTTCTATATTTTGCCACCCTTCTTTCTCTACCGATCCCTCACAGGTAACGCCGGTCCATTCCTGTCCATAGGTACATCGCTGCCATTCCAGTCCTGTTTCATTGTCAAGAACCACGCCTGAAGCAGGAAACTCGTAGCGATCATTCAGAAAATGTGCATTCACTTCCTGATTCTCATTTACATCAACGACACAGACATCATCAGTATTTCGACATGCCCCACTCCAACGGGCAAATACCGCCCCCGGGTCAGGTACCGCCAAGACTTCTACTCTGCTTTCAGCTGGAACTTCTAGTAGACAACCATCTCCACAATCTACACCCTCCTGATCAACAATAATCTCTCCGGATCCTTCCCCTTTCTTTTCAATGGAAAGATTATACTGACTTCCCGTATCACCTCGGACCAAACGAAGGTTAGCTTTAAAATAGGATTCAACCTCACCGTACGAATCGTATTCCGCTAAAGTGAGCGACTGGGTAGCCCCGTCAGAGAAGCTGACTGCCCAAAAAGAGTCATCCAGCTTTGCCGTCGGGGTACCAGACCAATAGAGCGAGTCTGGCTGAGCACCTGGAAACGCGCGTAAGTTCAACGTTGGCGATTGCGAACCTGGTTCACACTTCGACAAGTCAGCTTCTCCACCGTCACTTACACCAGCACTACAATAGATTATAGATTCAAGCTCCTCTCGTGACGGAATGCGCCAGCCATTCTCAAAGGTTAAGCTTTGAGACTCTTCTAACTCATAGCGCTCACCCTCTCCCTCGCATTCGGAGCCACCCCACTCTGCCCCTTCTGGACACCTCTTCCACTCAAGCCCTGTTTCCAGGTCCGTGACAACACCGGGATCATCCTCATTGACTCTATAGCGCTCATCAATAATGTCGCCCGGCTGGCTAGGCTGCAACTTGAAAGTCGCTTCGATTGTGCAGTCTGACCACAATCCCGATACTGAGTAGCTGTCTTGGCTTAGCGTGCCATCACAACCCGAAACCGACTCAATCGTGTAACCGTCATTTTCCCTTACAGTGAATGACGCTGAACCACCTTCGTCCACATTAATTTGTTGTGGCTCTATGCTCCCAAAACCGTCCGTTAGAGTAAAGATCATATATTGAGTAGGGGGTTGGATTGAAGAGGAACTCGATGAGGAAGCCTCGCTACTAGAATATGAGCTGGAGGACACCGAGCTGGATTCCGAGCTCGATGAGTGTTGGATTGAGCTATTAGACGATCTCTCTCCTGAAGCAAGTTCAAATTCAAGCCAATTGATATTCCAATCACCGTCCAGAGACCTTAGCACTAAAGTGAATTCCCCTTCAGGTAGCTCTACGAATCCCTCGACAGTTTTCCATGATTGCCAACCGCCCGCTCCTTCAAAAGTAACCACATGGGACAGCCCCTCAATATCATCGGACTCAAGCACGAATCGATCCAGGGTCTCTCCCCAGCCGGCTACGCGAAAGCGAACCTTGTACTCACCCGCTTCGGGGAGGTATACGCGATACGATATCCGATCATCAGTGTCTATCCAGCCAACATTTTCTCCACCTCCCACGTCTTCAGTGGGCTCTACCTGCATCCCGTCAATGTTGAGGTAGTCTTCGGCCTCAATCCGGCGCATGAGCTCACCACCGCCTGACGATGAAGAGGATTCGCCGGAGGAGGCCGAGGCATCGCTTGAAACAGAAGAGGGTTCGGAACTACGAGAACCGGAAGAAGCGATGGAGCTGGTATCGGAAGACGCGATACTGGATGCCGCAGAGGAACTGACGTTCGCGGAGCTTGAAGCGCTTTGCTGTAGCGGCGTAACCTCAAACCAGTTAATGTTCCACTCACCATCCACGGCATAAAGCCTGACAGAGTCGATATCCGAATCCAGCTCAACCGTAGTATCTACCGTTATCCAGTTCTGCCAGTTTCCGGTAGATTCAAACGCCACAGTCGAATATGTACTGAGCCCATCTTCAGACTGAAGAAGAAACCGTTCATCGCCGTCATGTCCAGCAACGCGATAGGAGAACCGATATTCGCCCGCCGTCAGCGGAACGGTAATCCCCCCATTTTTAACAGGGGCCATAAGTAGAGCTAGGCCACAGTGGCCAACTTCTG
>NZ_JBCAQT010000025.1:0-17710 GCF_038419845.1 Marinimicrobium sp. C2-29 | reverse complement strand
CGCGGCATTGGAAGATCATGGACTTCGGGAAAAACCATTGTACTTCACAGGCCACAGTTTAGGCGGGGCTTTGGCGACTATTGCCGCGAAGCGAATCACACATAAGGGAGGAAACGCGGCATGTTATACCTTTGGATCCCCAAGAGTAGGGGATGATACATGGATATCCGAAATAAAAACGCCGATTTACCGTTTAGTTAACGCGGCTGATGGAGTGACAATGATGCCGCCAGGCCATGCTTTTATACAAACCTTAAGTTGGGTCTTGAGGTTGATTCCCGCCGTGGGGATATCCGCTTCAAGCTGGATATTGTCAAGATTCAGCGGGTATATTCATGGCGGAAATATGCGATATCTCACAAACTGCCGAAAAGGGAACTTTAAGAAAGTTAAACTGCTTTATTCCGTGAACATTTTTTACCGAGCGAAAGGCATGTTCGGCAGTGGTATCCGGAGTGAGCGCTGGACGTTTCCCAGCAACAACTAGAACCCATGGTGGACACGCCGCCCCGAGCAACTGATATCTGAACTGATACAAGATCGGGTGATTCTGCGCTGCAACACACTGATAACAGGTTTGACTGATGACAAAAGAGCGCTTCGGGTCTTTGCCACACGCTGTAAGTGCACGGCAAGGGCAACTTTAGAAGAAGTCAAAAACGGCAAGAATCTCATCTAATTTTGAAAACAGGCATCTTGCCTTGAGCTGATATAGGGCTGGAGGCTAGTTGTAGCAAGGGCTTGCGCTTTTCAAATGGTGGTGAGACCGAATCTCAGTCTCACTTTGAAATGACACATTTAAATGTCATTTCAAAGTTAAGCTGAGATTCTCGTCCTTTATAATTCAACGGCTTAGGAGGGTTTTTCAAACGGCGCCCTCGAATTTTTTCAAAGAATAGGTGAGACTATTCTCCAAAATTCAAAAGAAAATGAGACTGGCCAAAAAGTGACCAATCTACGATAGCCAAATGCCCTCACCGGAAGAAGCATTTTGACAATTATTAGTGCGCGTTAATAATAGTAAATGTTAGCGTACACAGCCTAGTTTGTCTACGTCTAGTGCAGATACAGGTTTAGACCATATTCGCAACTACAAACAAGCGGTAGCTATCTCTGAGGCCATCCGCCTGTCATTTGACGGCTTATCTATGCTCCTGGTTAATACCCATGAAGAGTCATAACAATGCAACTGCACGCGATTGCGACGTTCTGCGTTGTGAATTGCATTCATTATGCACCACCAGATTGTTGGCTGGGAGTCAAAAAATTTGAAAATGTAACAGGTGGGTCAACCGTGTCCCCTTAGTCTTGGCGAACTAACGAGGATTCCTCGGTAGTTCGCATCATCCCGCTCCTTGGTATCCGCCAAATCGCCAAAGAAGTCTTTTTGTAGTAGAGAATGTTTGAGTTCGACCAGATTCTATATCAACCTCGGATACTCGATTGGTGTCATCCGTGAAATTCCTTACTAAATGAAGTTATCCTACCAAGCTAGGTAGGGGAGCTACTTTCGACGACTTTTTGTGTATTAACTAATATGGTATATCGTTCTTATAAATCGCCAAAATGCAACTAAACCAGCATGGTCGATTGATAGGTTATGTGGCTACCAAAACTCGTTGCACGGAACCTCTAACCCTCTCGAAGAGCCATAAGACATCACGAACCGAAGCCCGCTATTCCGACAAAAGCTATAGACAACGCCAAACAGAATGGGATTTGGTGGTCTGACCCGTGGTGGGAGGATAGGCACTGGTACAAAAATACTAGGTTTTCCAAGCCGCGTTAACTAGCTCTTTACAAATGAATGATCATTGACGGGCTATAAGCGGGGATATGGCCCTGTTCGGACGGATATCCTAGCTGGTTACTTACCAACCGGGTACTCCCAATTCTGAGGTCGTCACTGTAGTGGTTATGACCATAGATCCAAAGGGCAGGCTGATGCTGATGGATTATATGGTCTACGTTGGCTTGGAAATAGGAGGCCATATCATCAAGAGCATAATTTTTGTTGTGCGTTTTAAGTCCTGGTGGGAAATGAGATACGACAACGGTTTTCTCTGCGTCAGATTTAGACAGCTCCGCTTCCAGGTATGACACGCTTCTTCTAAAACGATTGGCAGAATCTTTCGGCGTGAATCGATCATTCTGTTTGGTGCTTATCAAACGGAAATCGTTGATGCCTCTGTCGGCCACAAACATCGATCGTTCGCTCTCTCCAAGAATTGAAAAATCTGTCCAAAGCGTGCAGCCCACGAACTTAACAGAATCGATCACGATCGATTCGTTTTCCAAAAAATGTATTCGCTCATGACTTTCGAAGGCAGATCGGTACTCGTCAGTTTGCTGATCTATATTTCGTTGGTAGTACTCATGATTACCTGCGATCCACACAATAGAAGTGGATGGAAACTTAAGTGACAGATCGAAGACGATATCCAGAGATTGCTTGCCCACTCCTATATCTCCAGCAAGGACAATCACGTCCACATCGGTAGGGAACGACAAGGCGCTTGACCGATCGGTGCTAGAAAATTCCAAATGGATGTCTGAAGCTACTGCTAGTTTCATTTTTACCTACTTGGTGAAAAATTAATTCTTCTAAACGGAGTATCCAAGCGACATCCTGTTTCTGATAGTTCAGCTGTGATTTCCTGACAACCCGGTAATCACTAGAAAATCCAATGGAGCCATCAATAAGTAGAGTCCCTCTGACCCCTTCAACTAAAAACTCCGTTCCGCAAGCGGCCGATTAGATTCTTTACTTCTTCCGCTCCGAACTCAGTGGTTGCATGCTCCAGCGGTGTTTCGTCGCCTAGGATATCCAACGGAGTACGCAGCCAAGCTAGTGCTGCATCATGATCTTCTTGCATCAAAAGGATGGCGTCGTCGAGTATCAAAGCAAAACGAACGACCCGATCTGATTCCTCGGCACGAAGCACTCCTTTAGCTTTCCTACGGTAGAGAGTCGAAGCGGACATGGATAGTAAAAAAGAAAGCTCCTTTTGTGAGGCGTCCAGCGCTAGTCTGAGCTCTTCCATGGCTTCGACTTTGAGACCATGGCGGATGAACTTGAGCGTTTTCCGTGGGTCCCCAGGTTGAATGCCGGTGATACTCGTCGCTACCCGTCCTTGAAATGACACTGGCCCCCTAGTGATTCTCTTGTCGTTCATAATCTACTCTGCTTGATCAAAACGGCCAAAATTGCATTGGGCACACTTTCTCAGCGAATAGTTCATGCTGTGTCAGTGAGAAATTCGGTGGGTATTGTACTTGGCGAATATTGGCAGTCAGAGGAGCACCCCTTGGAAGTCGGATTTTAGATGTGGTGTGTGTTTTTTTGAATACGCCTTGTAGAATCTCCAATGTGACCAAAAGTGTATATATATTTCGACATCATTATTTTTTCCTAAGAGTTGCGTCGCTGACAGTATGAATATGTGGTAAAAGATCAGGTCGGTCGAGACGTAAAAGGCCCATAATGCCATGTCAGGGAATAAGCCTAGGATCCGTCTACCTTCTTCACGTAACCTACATACTGGTCATCTGGTATGAAAAATCGACCCCAGGCATCCGGCTCAAACCCTTCTTGTGTCCAATGTATACAACACATCCCAAGGCGCGGGGTTTGCTGCGCGCTAGTGGCGAATCGACTAACTCCTTGCCTGCCTCGTAGTCCGGTTTGATTTCGCCAACGAAAACCACCTTTCCGCTATTGTCGCGAATCTCTACCCAATCCGATTTCTCCAATATTACAAGTCCATCCATGGAATCATCATCGTCCGATTGGAGTGCCCCTAGGCCCGTTTCAAGCCAGCCGAAAAAAGTACCCTGATGAACGCCAGCTGGTCGAATACCGGATTTCATTTCTACACCCCGCTTGATCAAAGAGACGTCGAATACTGTGTTCGCATCAGTACCCGGGCTACCCGCTCAAGGTAGGCTGATAGCGTTCAAATTGCAAGCGGAAAATTCTGTAACCCTCTGATTTTACAGGTTATTTATGTTCGCGGATAATATGTATCAGATAATGATAAGTAGTTGAACTTTATGTATATATTTTATCAGCGGATATCGAATGCGATTTAATGCGCCAGGTTTCTTATAAAGATTCCATTTTAGCAATTTCCACATAATAGCAAATTGATATACTTACCGGCTCTTTGCTAAATCTCTAATGTTCATGACACCATAGGTTGACCATCAGTTGACACCATAATATGGCCGCTTCCACGGAAATCACCCTGATTACTATCTGTTCATTCAGCCAGCACGGCGATTTTTCGGATTCAGGAGCGAGATGTTCTCAACGGTACTTGCTCCGCTGAACTCGCGTTTTTTACAGATCTCCCCAACAATTTTACATGACAGGTTCACATCCTTTAGCTACAGTTAGTACGCGGGGGCTATTAGCGTGAACCGCGCACAAAGTCATTCCTGATGCCCTGGATGTGTTCCGGGATGTCACAATTGGATGCTAACCGTCTTTTGGAGATATAGACATGGATAACAGGATTCGTTTTTTTGGCTTTTTCTTCTCTATCATTTTTAGTGGTTACTTAAGCCTTCCGGCAGTTGCAAGTAGCGGGGAACCCTACATTGTTCAATTTAACGACTCATATTTAGGGAAAACCGAAATCGCCAAGGAGTTACTACAAAGTAATTTTCAAACTCGGGCTCAGGCTTTGGGCACACGAAGTAAAATCAGTTTTACGCACACCTACCGCCATGTCATTGCCGGCGCCGTGGTGAAATTGACAGAGGATGAAGCAAACTACGTAAAAGGTTTGGATTTTGTCCATCATCTCGAAAAAGACGGGGCGAGCTATCCGGACCAAGGCTGGGGACGTGACAGAATTAATCAGCGAGATCTTCCTCTGGACAACAATTTCTCAACGACACATGACGGAATGGGGGCAACTATCTTTGTCGTTGACACTGGGATCGACGATTCTCATGACGAATTTTACGGTAGAATTGTCGAGAGCATGGGAGTTGGAAGTGTTTCCGGGGGCGATGACTGCCAAGGGCATGGTACCCGTGTTTCCAGTATCGCAGCAGGGGCCAGTGTAGGTGTCGCCAGTGGCGCAGATATTTATAGCATTCGTATCAGCGGCGACTGTGCTGACGGGACCGCGGACCACGCAGATATGATCTCTGCGTTCGATCACATCAGATCTCGGATAACTCAGGATTCGCCAACGCATCCTATCATCGACAACGCTGTTGTAAATTTTTCTTACTCTCCTACATCCGCCGCAGTTGAACAAAGCGTGGAAAGCCTTATCCGTGCAGGGGCTGTTGTAGTCACCAGCGCAGGCAATGATGACGAAAACGCCTGCGGTCAAGCTATGCCACCCTCGGCACTTGTGGTCGGCGCAACCAACGACAGTGACGAGCGTTGGGTCCGCTTTACTCAAGGAAGCAACTACGGGGTCTGTGTAAGTCTACTGGCGCCAGGAGACGAAGTGCCCGTCGCTGACCTCGGTGATGACGATGGTTATATACACAGAACCGGAACGTCTTACTCTTCTCCGTATGTAGCGGGGATCGCAGCGACATATCTAGAGCGTTTCCCAGGTGCCAACAATATGGAAGTTAAGGAGGCAATTATTGACGGCGCCAGTCAGGGCAAGTTAACCAATTTAAATAACTCTCCCAACCTGTTGGCTTATACGGAAATTGATCAGCCTGATTCCTACTGGCAGCAGGCGGGAATGACGACAATCCCCGGGCCTGCGAGCTCCTTCTATCCGAAACCAGGGTGTGATTTAAATGATCACGCCTTTACAGCTGTCGGTTCGAGTGGGAGCCAAACTATCGTGATCCGGTGGATTTGTATGTAGCAAACTAGCGGTTAACTCTAAATACGGCCGCTGAATGGGGATCAGCGGCTTCTATTCAACACAGAGGTTACCAGTATGAATAATATCAATTTTGTTGTGAGTACTTTATTCTGTGCCTTCATGGTTAGCGCGTGCGGATCTGATTCTAAGAAAAATACCGATACCGGTACGAACGATGATGAAGTCATTTGTCCAGATGAAGTAGTTTTCGAAGATCCTCTGGTTAGAGTCATTTCTGTGACAGACAGCTCAAGCGACGATATCCTGGTTCAGGTCACACTTAGCGAGCTGACACTAAATCAACAGAGCTATGACTTTGACGAGATGCACTCATCGAGTATCGAGAGCCTTGATATATCCTCCGACGGTAAGTCCGCGATTTGCACAATTCCATGTGGTTTGTTCTCCGCCGAGGGCGAATACTCCATGGTTGTCAACGCACCCGCCTTCGAACCAAAGCGGATCGAGTTCGAGCCAGACTACGAGAGTGACGGAGGCCCTCCCTGCCGAAATAGATTTTCGGGGAGCTATGAACTGTCTATAGCCCTGGACCCGGAACACTAGTCCCTGGAACTGAATCAAGAAGTGTGCTTTGGGAGCCGTTGAGCAGGAACCATTGAATTCTTGCATTCAACAGGATCTAAAATAGGGTTCAGCACCCCTCTGATCCCGGCCACCTAATGCGGAGCCCATAATTAACTGTTCTTGACACCATAGTTTAGCCAAACCGGTCCAACTACAGTGTCAAGAACATCCAACGTCGTAGTTTATGGTTGTAATTCCAACGTTACCTGGTGCGATGGGTTCTGAACTTTTCAGGTGTGAGGCTCAAGGGCGAAGGATTCCTCTCTCGGCAGCCAAAATCGAGAGAGGGTGGTTTTTGGGTAAGCGAAGTCCTCTCGCTCTCATACGAGAAACGGGATGCTCAGCGAGCTGTCGAGATAGTGAAAAACTGCCCTCCGCCTGCTGGCGGAGAATCTCTTCACGTTCTTCGGCTGGTGAGAGATGAGCCTTTTCTGCCTCAGGCTTTTTCATGCGATGCTACCTATCAGCAGTTGGTAATTTGAGCTCAGTTTACCAGATGGTCAAAATTTAGTCATGTGACCGATGGCGCTCTGAGACCAATGCGTAGAGAGACGGCCCGTCGATCGCGTCCACGTAGCGCTGCCAGCGAGCGAGAGCCAGGTGTCCAGACTTAACCAGTTTCTTGGTTTTCTCGATCGAGCACCCGATCGCCGCAGAAGCGGCCGGGAGAGCAACAGGCCCGTCGCATTCACGTTCAAACTTCCTGGCAAGCCATAGGGAAAGCTCTTCCTCACGGACTCTGACTGTACTCATATCGCACCCTTTATCGAAGTACCCAGGTATCTCTCCTTGGAGAACGGCACAGAGCACTTCCCCATACTTGCATAGGTGGCTGCGAAGCGCCTTGTCTTTAACAGTCAATAGGCGATACCCGGACGTATCGGCTGGAGCAGGCATTACTGACAAAACTTTGACTGCTTCTCGCACATCGAACAACTGATCCCTAACAATCGATGTTGAATTTATCGGCTGTATGAGATCCGCTTCAGTGACCTTCAATAAATCCGGTTTGGATACCCCTAAGTACTCGGACAGACCTAGGTGATCAGCCTGATACCTTAACGCGGATAGATCACCGTTTCTGATCCATTTCTTTCGTGAGGGGCGCACATACTCAACCATTTCTCTAGTGATTAGGTGAGGATCATCCGTTACACGCGCGTTAATCTCGAAGTCCGGCTCTGGAGCCCTAGGTGCCCTCGAGCTGTTATCTATTTCCTTCAAAACATGCAATATCAGATCACTGTGTCCTAGGCTGTAGGGAATTCGCTGCAGAACTTGGTATATACAGTCATACGGACGAGCAAATTTTAGAATCGCCACGCACAGCTTATCGAGGGCATCTGATGTCGCTCTTATGTCTCCATTTTCATCGGGAATGAGATCAGCCTCTAACTTGGAAAACTTAGTACCTGATGCCGGGAGGCTGTCAATCTCACTCCATTGCTTGGAACAGGTCGTACAACCCCTGAATATGTTCGAATCCCATCGAAGCTGGGAGCCACAATCGGGGCATGTGTCGAGCAGGGGAGTCCGATGAATGGGGCAGCGGGCCACTGTTCCGATACACCATCTCCAGTCCAAGCGCTTATTGGAGGCGAGACAGCCGGGGCAGACTCTCATAAAGTCGACGACAAGCTCCTTGAACATACGTCGATCTGAAAACTGCCATCGCTTCATCGAATTCCCTAAGGTGAAGCTAATATGCCTATTAGCATCTCTTCCAAGAACGTCACTTAACGGGCCTGACAGGTAATTAATCTGGGCGCCAGACCAATGACCCCACCCATTGATCTTTGACTTCTCTACACCAATAGCCGATTGCAGCTCTTGGATGTTGATCAGACCGTTTACCTCCGACAACCTCAGTAGATAGCCTGACAAGCTTTCAGAACACTCGGGATAGGGCCTCACGCCTAGTTTAGCCACGCGTTTTTCCTTTTAAACGTTTAGCCTCGTCTTCTAGCGACTTCAGGTAATCTTCATACCGAGCTTCTACTTTGTCATAGCTCGCTGAAAATGGATTGAAATTTCCCAGGTGAGCATTGAATGGAACGTCTGGGTACATCTGCTCCATGAACGTTCGGGTAATCGGCCGTCCATCTTTCAACCTCAAGATCAAGCGCATAAATAACTTGTTGATAAACCTGGGTTTCCCTTGAGTCGCTAGTAAGATACGAAGGAGCATATCCTTGTCGTTGATAGGGCAGCAATTCACACCGGCCTCGTCCAGTGCTTTCGCGATGCCCCTCATATACTGTCCAAACTCAATGGCGGACGCTCTTGTAGTCATGTCAAAGGGCTGGAATAGTACGTGGTCGAACGACAACCTTTCTCTCAGCTCAGGATGGCCGTCAAGCACATCTCGACCATCGAGTAACCCAGAACACACGGTGGCCAGTCGGTGTTCGTCGCATAATATTTTCATAAAATTAAGCGTGTCGCCTGTATAACGATCACGCTTCAGCAAATGGTGATATTCGTCAAATACGATCATCTCCACTCGCTGTTCTACGATCATACGATTCAAGCGCATATCCAGAGTTCCCGATGATCGAGCATAGGGCTTGATGTGTTCGCCCACCTCCAACAGTTTCTCGATAACTCTTGGAATCGTAGGTCTACCTGGAATACGAATTATCAATACTGGAAGCGGGGTTAGCTCCTCAGTAGGTTGGGCGCTGGGTCGCTTATAGACTCTACTAACATACGTATTCAACAGAGTGGTTTTACCAAGTCCAGGATCACCCTCTACGATCATTCCGCCGCCCTCCAAACCGGACATTGAGTGTGTAGCCTCAAGAGCTTCCATGCCTTGCTTGAAGATCTTATGATGCATAGTCGCCGCATAGAATTTCTGAGCGGACTCTGGCAGTCCATTGTTCCGATGTCGCGCTGCCGTGTCGCCGGCCAAATCAAACGGGATATGACTGTAGGTATCAATCTTCATCTTGGTAACCCTCTAGGCTATCGAAATCAATATCGTCGAGAACTGATGTGGTTCTTGAAGTGGAAGGGCTTTCGTCATCGCCCTTACATTGCGATATGAATGAAACTTCAGTTTCTTGGACGGAGCGAGTGAGATCGTCAGGTGTCGCCGTTATCGCCTTGCGTTCGCGGTGCTTTCTCACTTTCGCCGAATGCTTTAATCTCAGTTCCTTGATATCGTCATCGTCAGCTAGTACTCGAACGTGGTGGTGCCCCTTGTTTTTGTAGCCCTTAACCCGTTTGGCTTCAAACTCAGCTAATGACATGCCAGGCTCTATGGCGGAGTCATTTGCGGGAATAAGATGGCGTTCATCGGTGAATGGGTCGACAATTTTGACAACCGATATGTCCATGATCGATCGAGAAGCTTTGACAAACGCCGGCTCGCCTCTGGATCTCAATTTCAGTCCAATGCGTTTCAAATGTCCTTCGCTATCGTTATAGCGAACATTACCGATGGCAATGCCCTGATGGCAGACATCGCCCGATATCTTTCGCCACAGCTCTTCACTAAAGGGCAACTGGATCGCCTCGAGATTTGCAGGAACCATCGGGCTATCACCGGATTCTTGGTAAAACTCAGTCCACGCCTGATAAGGAGCTTTGTAGTTAATTCCCGAATGTTCGGTGTGATGGTACTCATCGACGATCCATCTCTCCAGTTTCGCCTTGAATTGCGCAGGAGTCATAACAGCCTGTTCTCGGATTGTTGCATCGGCTATTTTTCTCGGGTCCCGACCGCAGTATCCGGGTAGGTTTTGAGCGAATTGGGTACGTACCGTCCCGTTAAAGCGCTCGATGTACGGCTTCTCCCAGCCTGAGTAGGTCGCTAGAATCTCAGATGATGAGCCAGCAACCTTCAAAAATGACTGGGTTTCAACTGATGAGTAGCCTTTTCCGCCATCAGAAACAGCGCATTCTATAGCACCATACATTGGCCAGTCAGACTCGCACTCCTTTGAGAAGGTACCTACCGGTTTGGGGCATAGAGCATGCCTGTATGCGTCAATCACACAGCTACTCGGTTCACCTCGGCCAATGTTCATCTGATAACCCAGGATTGAGCGCGTGTGGCAGTCAAGAACAAAGAATAACGTGACATAGCCCAAGAATAGGCCATCATCATCAACTAAACCAATCGCGAGAGATAAAGCGTCACTCTCAACTCGCTCAAGTGGGCGCTCTGTTTTCAGCTTTTTGACGGCATTGCGCCTTGTCGCTCGTGTTGCCTTCCGACCTAGCCGTTTAAGAGACTGTTCAAATGGATCGATCTCATCAATCCAGTTTATGAACGTCTGATAACACGGTAGGCTATTGACTTCATAGCCATCCTTCTTCATCTTCACCACGAATATGTCAAATACATACTGGTATGTCGGAAGACTGGTCGTTAGATAGTGCTCATCAATGCACTCCATCGCGGCGTCCCTTAGTTCTGGGTAGCTGGGAAACCGGCGCTTTCTGGCTGTCAGGCATGATCGAGCCACTCCCAAAGAGTGGTCGTATTCATCCCTTGCCCATCGGGCGAGTGTTGCTGGGGATGGAGGGTTTGAGTCATTGAGAGCCTTGGCACATCTCATAATGGCTCTCTTGCGAATTTTGGAGCCTCCGACTTTACGTTTTCCCGAAACCTTCTCAAGCTCTTTGACGTATTGAGATTTGCGTGCCACGTCGATTTCTTCTTTCACGGTCATTACGTCCCTAAACCGGCTTTCAATGATGCCAGGTTTCATCAGCATGAGCGTTTTTCCCAGGGCTCGCTCAGCTGTCGAAATGTCGATAATTTTGGGCTCCGAATAGCTATCAAAGTCGATGACGATGTGCTCCTCGGTGGAGGCCAATATGCGGCCAACCGTGTTGTGGTAGGACACACGTGTACCCACAGTTTTCAGTGATGCGTTCATAGTTGGACTCTCTTCTATAGCCAATAGGATGCCGGGATGGGCGTGATTACCACGTTAAATACAACCTATTCCAGGGGAGGGTAATGTCACACCGAATAAGCTTATGCGCGATTGCACGTCGCGCGAGACAGGGATGAAAACCGTTGCGCGTTAGATCACTCAGAAATTTGTCGATCGGAGCGTCCCGGTAGGGCAGTAGTTTTTGAACACGTTCCATCTCCTCCTGAGGGCTTCGGTGGGCCCATGCCGGCGCCAGATACCTCAGATTGGTCGCTCTGTAGCCGACTCTGATATCCCGCTCGGTCACCATGCGGAACGTTTTTCCTTCGTCTTCGTAGAGGGAGGCGATTCGATTGAACTTGTCGAGATTCTTGGCCCGTTGAGATGTCGCCCAATATTTCACTTCATCGACAAATACATGTCCAAGCTCGGACAGCTCTGCATCCGGAGTGTAGCGCCGGTCTCTGCCCCCAACTTTGTAAATTAGTGGCTCGGGCTGCATGCGCAGATAGTCATATGTCCTGTCTTCAAAGCACTTCCAGAAAAAATAATCTTTTTCCAATTCGCTCTCAAAAATGGCGGCGACCCGATATCTGTGTGAATAGCCAATTCCCGTGCTTCGAACCGGGGATTGCCGAACCTGTTTTCTGGGTTTCATGCGTTTCTCCATCTCAGTGTAGGGGCGGTACTACTGTCATGAGACGCCGCCATCGAAAGTCTGAACGTTCCACTCGCTGTAACAATCTTGTCCCTCAATATACTAGGGCCATTTTAGAAAGCAAATGTAAGCCTTTGATATCCCTTGACTTTTTAATATTTTCCTGCAAATTAAGTCCACTTCAATTCCCCCCTAACTGATTGATCCAATTGGAAATAGAAAAACGGACAAAAATGTCAAAAAAAAAGAGGCTTTTTCGCATATAATGGGCTGGAAAATTTTTTTCAGACATTTTTTACAGGAAAATCAATAGGTTATGGTTAAAAAAGAGGTCCAGCAGGCATTAGAGCGATTATCGGCCAGTGAATCGGTCAAAAAACACTCAAAAAACCTCGCCGGAGAGATTTTGGTGGCTTTCAACCCCTCACCGAAGAGGGTTGATGTCGAGGCGGAGGAGGCGCTGGGTATAGCTATAGAGGGGGTGCTTAGAAAGCTGGCCAACGGGGAGTTGACGATTCCTGCCGACGTGGAGAAGAGTATCGACGCGGTGCTCATGACGAACCTAAGCAAGCACATGAAGCACCATCTATTAAAGCGGCTGGCCAGACGCTCAAACAAGGTATCGAAGGGTTCATTCGAGCGGGCACAAACAGCTCACGAAGAAGGTAGAGGTGCTAAACCTAGTCGTTATCAAGGACCCAGATTTGAGTCGTTTGAAGACGAGCAAGATCATAAGTTGGAGAAAGCGCCGGGTTATGAGCTGGACGATATGCTGATCTACCACGACAGCTCGAAAATTGATACGCTACTGGCGGATAGATCATTAAATGAGAAAGAGATACATGTGATCAAACGGAAGGCATCAGGCGTCTCACTGAAAGACATTGCAGCCGAGAACAATGAGCAATATGACGCTGTTCTTAAACGTTTTAATCGAGCCACCGAGAAAGCGGGCCTGGATAAAAAACTCTTAAAGTAGGTTTTTGTACACCAGAAATAGTTGAAAAGGTGCACACTATTCGCCTGCCGAAAGGAGCAATGCTTCCACATCAGGGGTTCTCTATGAAGTCCAGATCGGAAGAACGTTCGCGTTCGAAACCGTTCTTTTTGGGCCCGGTCCCAGGCCTTCTAATGCGTAGTTGACGATTGTCGTTTAATATTTATTATCAATTCACTTTACTCTAGAAATAACAAGAAATTCGGAGTGACTTTAAGATAGGATGGAAGGGCAATGCTGTGGAGACTCGGCTGGTTTTTAAATACACTCAACTACCAGGTCAAAAAAAATCTCAAAGATACTATCTATAGTTCTGAAGCGTATAGATTGTATAAATGGAGTTTTATCGAATCACAAATCATTCAATGGTCAAGACGCCCAATTTCATACGTTTTCTTTATTCTCATCGCGCTAGCCCTGATACAAGCGGCGGGCTACTTTTTGGAACGGAACATTTTTCCTCTAGAGACGGACTCGTTGTTGGGCTGGAGTTGGCTTTATGACTGGCAAAAGTCCTTGCTTTCGGTGCAAGTCACGCTTGTTGGTGTTGTTTTGCCTCTAGCTATCAGTCTTGTTGGCATTCTTTTGCAAAGAAAGACAGCATCTAAGGCTATTTGGTCATTGTACCGGCAATACTCTGGTTTTCTATTCTTAAGTTTCAGCAGTATAGCCGCGCTACTTTACATTGGGGCTGGACCGTACATCGATACACTTATGGAGCCAGTGAGCTACTCGCTTTGGTGTGCTCTTTCATTTATTTGGGTTTCTTTCAATATTTTATTAATTGGCTGGTTTATCAGAGCTACGTTCTTAATCGTTCATGAGCCTTACAGAGACCAATTGTTGTTGAGGTATACAATCAATGAATCATTTGTCGAAGGAATAAAAAGCCGATTATCTTACTTTATTCCTGAGGAATCTATTCGCTTCAAACTTATAAGCACGTCTGAAGATTCAAAACTCGATATTTCAACATTTAGGTTCAGCCAGGAAGGCGAAGAGTCCATTTCGGTAAAATTTAGAAAACCTAAATATGTATCGGAAATCAGATTTAGAATTCTCAATGTGGCGGTATACTTGATAACCAAGAGTATTGAGTCGAATGTCAAAAAGAGTAGGTTAATTCTTCCATTAAAGCCAAATAATCACGCATCCAAGGTCCATACTTTGGCTGCATTTAAAGGGTTTGATCCTGGATTTTCGGCTAGATCTCTACTTCGTTTAAGCTATAGATTTTCTAGAAACAAGCCCTTCAGCAATGACCTGGTGGACGAAATACTTCTATCCCTTGTTGGATCTGCAGAGGACGACTTAAGAGAAAGAAACCCGGCGCTATTTGAACAATCTGTTCGGCGGTTAGCTGAATGGCACTGCTCTGTCAGTGACGCGCTTTCGTTCGTCACAGATGAAAACGCCAACGATAATTGGTTATTACTTCCATCCTCCAGCTTTTGGTCGCGTACATATCTTGATGAGATGTTGAGGGCATATTATCTCTTAACCCTGAAAGCTGTAGATGCTATACCGGAGTCAGTGTCGTACTATGAGGGCATGACGCACTTTCAAATAAAGATATACAGCTGGGGGGAAAAGCCTCTTCCCGAAAGAGCTGCAAAAGATCTTATTTATTCATCATATCTGACTTGGGTTGCACTGGTACGATGGGCTAGCACAACGACTAAAGTACCCGGAACATTGATCTACAATCAATATGAACATGCATTATTGGTGTACGTTGGAGCGTGGGAAAGCTGGCCTCTACATTTGGAACCTCGTTCACAACGATGGAAAGATAACACCAAGTCTGTCCCCCTATATCTTCATCATCTGATCTGCACAGGCCAACAGATCATTTCTGCGTTAAGAGATGGCGAACAAATGGCTTCAGAGTGGGCGGCGGATATGATGGTAAATTGGATTTCCAATATATCCCTTCACGAATACCAGCCAGTGAAGCATTTTTGGATTCACGAATTAGTAACTGTCAATATCCTAGATAGAGAAAGCACTTGTGATATATGGCAACTCATTTTGAATGAGAACAACTATAATGAGATGTCAGCTGCCCAGCTCGCAGTGGAGAATGCGTGGGTGGATGTTAGACTCGTTTGTGCTGCTTATCTACAGGCTAGCGCGAAAGATAATGACGGCCCTTATATTAGCCGTATTGTCCAGGCGTTGGTTGATGGAAAGCGGCTGAAGCCAACCGGTGGTGTTGAGAGGGGTTATGAACCAATTGCAACCGGAGGCGATATACTGGCCGCCTATATACGGCAACGATGCTATTGGGAGCATGGGGAGGAAAGCTATGGCAATTGGATGGACTCAATCGTAAGTACTTTTTCCCGTATCG
This sequence comes from Marinimicrobium sp. C2-29, assembly GCF_038419845.1. Classification (NCBI taxonomy): domain Bacteria; kingdom Pseudomonadati; phylum Pseudomonadota; class Gammaproteobacteria; order Cellvibrionales; family Cellvibrionaceae; genus Marinimicrobium; species Marinimicrobium sp. C2-29. The sequence continues at coordinate 2,376 of NZ_JBCAQT010000025.1, read as the reverse complement.
AAGAGCCAAAGCGAGTCTCTGGGAGAATTTACTCTAGTGTAGGTGCGGATGATGTAAGAAGTCTTCAAGTACAGTACGTACAGCTGTCTATATTTAAATCAAATAGGCAATGGGAACTACCTAAACGCTGGGTCGAGGTTATATTTTCAACCATCTTTGATCAAGCTCATAGAGATACTCTGGTAAGAGAGCTTAACATTTGGCTAAAAATTGCGAAAATTGATATTACGCCAGACGATGAAGTTTTCACGGAGAATAGGATTGCTAATTTTGTATCTTCGATAGAAGAACTAATCTCTCTAATTACTAATAAATCAATGGATGAAATAAGGTCTGCTCCCATTGATGAGCATAAACTGCTAGAACTTGCATATTTTGCGTCAAAATCAGGGTTTTCGAAGGAGCCTGGTGTCAGCGCTGTTAAACTATTTGGTGAGGTCATCCCGTCAGGTGTAGCTCCTCACTCTGCCCCAAAAACTCTTAAGGTGTCCGGTTACTCCAAGAGTAATATCGCCGAAGGGATTGAAGTCAATAGAGCAATCAATGAAGGAGAGTGGATAGATGATGCTGTTAGCAAGCACGTCTCTATGTCTATTTTTCAGGAAATTTTTTCGCTCCCAAAGGCGGTCGAAACAGAATTTGAATCCAATTTGGAATTATTAAATAGGCTCAGTGCCGACATACGACAACACTCAAATGAACTCGGTGAAATGTCAGTATTTGTCGCATCCTGGTCTGTTATTAGTTTGTTAGATAAAATGTTATTTACATCATCTGACTCCAGGGGTTTGGCTATTGAGTATAGACAAGGATTAGGAAATTCGTATGTTTGCCATTTTGAGGGGTGTGCTGTCTATCAGATTTCAAACTTGAAAAATAGTCATTCTCTTTTGGTTCCGAATGCCACTTTAAAATCCATAACATTTTTGGAGTTTTCCCCTGGTCGATTTGTTGACGTTACCTATGAAAACTTGAGCGAAGAAACGTTAAAGCTCACTCTCATATTTAAGTACTACATGGAGATTAATTTCGGCGACGAACCTGTTTACAGCTACATATCACTAAGTGGCGCTGAGGAATAGTTAAAAAATAGATTCCTCAGGTAAGACAGACGTTAGACCAATCGTAGTCGGGACGACTTAAGCTAAAATTGAGCGCTTACGAAACTAAATGGTCGCATTCTTAGCCTTTTTCCCGGTCCCTGCATCAAATAGATAGTATTTCGGGTTATGAACATGCAATTTTCACGAAATTCGACGAGAGGTGTCGAGCGTACACACTCGCCAGGGTTAAACCTACCCAGCTGATCTTCAATTACATTGTCTGAATAAAGCCCCACTGGCTGAGCGCCATGCTCACGAACCGCTTTTGAAAATTGGTCTTTGTCCACCCCAATCAGATCCACCCAGGTCCAATCCGCAACGATGCAGTAGGGTCGCCAAGGTGGTTGCGCCTCTAAGTCCCGGACAATCATCTCGATGTGGCTAGCGTCGGCGCCGAGATCGCAGGGATCGCCTTCACCGTGGACCAGTCTGGAGATTTCCTCAAGGTAGTCGTTCGTCATTTCAAGTGCTCCTAACCTATATTTGGTTGTCTGGTTCTCACGGTGGTTTGTGGTCGAGCCGCCTATGGAGGTAGTGTCGTCTTTGGAGAAATTGCTTCAATGCACTGATTTCAGAGCTTTCGAGTTATCTTGATGATGGAGTGCGGTGGCGAGTACAACAGTCCCTCCAGACTCCTCTACGTAGACGGTGGCACGTTTTCCAGATCCGCAGAGTATGTAATGGGTGTTGCGGGTAACGAACAGGCACTTCCAGAGAACCTCCTGGAGGCTGGTAGTAATTACACCCCGGAAGCCACGATCAGAATCATCCTGAAGCAACCGGTATGCGAGGACGAAGGAGTCTAGAAGAGTTTCGGGATCATTCCCGTTTTCAGGGATATTCTGATAGATATCGATCCATATCCAGTCGGCAACTACAGCCGTTGGCATGTTGGGGCGCAGACGTGCCGCCTTTTGCTGTATCTGAGACACAAAACCCCGATCGCAGCCGAGATCTGTAGAGACGCAACATGAAGGATTCATGGCGACTAAATAGGCGGCGTAGTCGTGATCAATCATAAAGGCATCCTGTTGGGGAGGGGAAAGCTCTCTTTCGTCGTAGTGACCATTTTCGCGGTTTGTTCAAGAATTTCTGTCCTTAGCACTATTTCATTATCCCCTGACTGAGATGTCGATCAAGCAATAAAATTCTGTAACCCATTGATTTTTATGGTATTTATTATACGCGATAGTAATTACAGGGGAGGTCCACGGAAGAGAATCCCTGCCAATTCAAAGGGTTAGAAAATATGAAATTGACATCACATTTCGAA
>NZ_JBCAQT010000024.1:0-20701 GCF_038419845.1 Marinimicrobium sp. C2-29 | reverse complement strand
ACACCTCTTCTAGGGTGGTAGAATACCACCTTAAATGGTGTCCGGAATCATTAGACCACTTCACATCCGCCACAACGCAGCCCCACCGCACCCACCCCAAACCGGGGCTGTGCACACCCCAACCGCTCCCGTACAATACCCGCCTTTACCGACAACCCCGGAGACCACCTCATGGCCCGCACCCAACAACTGCAGATCATGCTCGATCTGCAAGACGGCATGAACACCAAAGTCCATCCGGAATGGCGCTCCCAGGAATTTGAATTCTACCGGGCCATCTGGATCGAATGCGCCGAGCTGCTCGATCACTACGGCTGGAAATGGTGGAAAAAACAGACCCCGGATACCGAACAGGTCGCCCTGGAGCTGATCGACATCTGGCATTTCGGGCTCAGCATCCTGCTGCAGAACAGCGGCGACCTGGAGGCCTTGGCCGAAGCGGTGGATGAGCAGCTGGCAATAGAAACGGACGAACCCGACTTCCGTCTGGATCTGGAAGCCTTCGCCTGCGCCACGCTCACCGATCGGCAGTTCCACATCGACAAGTTCGGCCGCCTGATGGCGGGAGTGGACATGAGCTTTGACCAGCTCTACCGGGGCTATGTGGGCAAGAACGTGCTCAACTTCTTCCGCCAGGACCACGGCTACAAAGACGGCAGCTACCGCAAGCACTGGGGCGACGGCCGGGAAGACAACGTCCATCTGGTGGAGGTGGTGCAGAGCCTGGACGCCACTGTGCCCACCTTCAAAGAGGATCTCTACTCGGCCCTGCAGGTGCGCTACAACGGTTGAGCCGGTGGGCAAAGCCCACCCTACGTGGGGTGGAATCCTCCCTTTCACCCGTAGGGTGGGCTCCGCCCACCAATCCACCGCAGGTTGGGCTCCGCCCACCGGTCCCCTGTAGGGTGGGCTCCGCCCACCAAAGCCCACCACACCAATAGAAATCCAACCCCAAGATCTATATCATACCGGCATCGAAATTGACCGCTGTCCCGGAGACAACACTCCCGATGACTTGTGAAACAACACACCTATTGAAAGGGATCTTAACCGCATGAAAGTGACTGTATTTGGCACCGGCTACGTCGGCCTGGTTCAGGGCGCCATCCTCTCCGAAGTCGGACATGAAGTGATCTGCGTCGATGTGGACGCCAACAAAGTCGAACGTCTCAAGAAAGGGGAGATCCCCATCTACGAGCCCGGCCTGGAGCCGATCGTGACCGAAAACTACGCCGCCGGGCGTCTGCGCTTCACCACCGATGCCGCCGAAGGCGTCAAGCACGGCGATGTGCAGTTCATCGCCGTGGGCACGCCGCCGGACGAAGACGGCTCGGCCGACCTCAAATACGTGCTGGCCGTGGCCCAGACCATTGCCGAGAACATGGAAAAGCGCCAGATCATCATCGACAAATCCACCGTTCCGGTGGGCACGGCGGACAAGGTCCGCGACCGGGTGGCGGAAACGCTGGAAAAGCGCGGTCGCACCGATCTGCAGTACGCCGTGGTCTCCAATCCCGAGTTCCTGAAAGAGGGCTCGGCGGTGGCCGACTGCATGAAGCCGGACCGCATCATCATCGGCACCGACGATGATTACGCTGAAGAAGTCATGCGCGAACTGTACGCGCCCTTCAATCGCAATCACGACAAAGTGATGATCATGGACGTGCGCAGCGCCGAGCTGACCAAATACGCGGCCAACTGCATGCTCGCCACCAAGATCAGCTTCATCAACGAAATCGCCAACCTGGCCGAATTGCTGGGCGCCGACATTGAAGCCGTGCGCCAGGGCATCGGCAGCGACCCGCGCATCGGCTACCAGTTCATCTACCCAGGTGTGGGCTACGGCGGCTCCTGCTTCCCGAAGGATGTGCAGGCCCTGATCCGTACCTCGGATCAGATCGGGTTTGATGCCAAGGTGCTCAAGGCGGTGGAAGATCGCAACCACCAGCAGAAAACCACGCTGTTCGGTAAAATCCGGAAGCACTACGGTGGCGATCTCAGCGGCAAGACCTTTGCGCTCTGGGGCCTGTCTTTCAAGCCCAACACCGACGACATGCGCGAAGCGCCCGCACGGGTGCTGATGGAAGCCCTCTGGGAGGCCGGCGCCAAGGTGCAGGCCTACGACCCGGAAGCGATGGAAGAGACCCAACGCATCTACGGCAACCGCGATGACCTGAGCCTGTGCGGCACCAAAGAAAGCACCTTGAAAGGCGCCGCGGCACTGGTTATTGTGACTGAGTGGCAGGCCTTCCGGGCGCCGGACTTTGACCTGATCAAACAGCAGCTGGCCGAGCCCCTGGTCTTCGACGGCCGCAACCTGTTTGAACCCAAGCGCATGACGAAAAAGGGCTTCACCTACTATTCGGTTGGCCGGCAGACGCAATAGACCCCGAGGAGCTGGTGGGCGGAGCCCACCCTACGGGCCACTAATTTCGTAGGGTGGGCTTCGCCCACCGGAACCCGCAGGGCAGACCCCGCCACCCCGTAGGGTGGGCTCCGCCCACCGATTTGGAAGCCGGGCTCCGCCCACCAACCCAGGCGTAGGGTGGGCTCCGCCCACCACCGACACACCAACAGGATTGAGCCAACGCACTATGAGTAACGCCACCGGCTCACAAATCACCGCCCCCGAACAGGCCCAGTGGTACCTGGTGCAGTGCAAACCCCGGGAAACCTTCCGGGCCGAACAGCACCTGGCCAATCAGGGGTTTGACTGCTTCCACCCGACCCATCCGGTCAAACGCAAGCGCCGGGACAAAATCGTCTGGGTCACCGAACCGCTGTTCCCGCACTACCTGTTTATCCGCCTGGATTACGCCAGCAACTGGGGCGTGATCCGCTCCACGCGCGGTGTGGTGAAGATCGTCAAATTTGAAGGTCGGCCCCGGCCGGTGTCAGAAGAGATCGTGTACGGACTCGAACAGCACTGCGCCATCCTGCACGGCGCCGAGCCCGAGCCGCTGTTCCGGCCGGGCGAGAAAGTGATGATCACCGAGGGGTGTTTCCGCGAGCTGGAAGCCATCGTGCAGACCACCAAGGGCGACGAGCGGGTGGTGTTGTTGTTGAACCTGTTGAACCAGCCGCAGAGCATTGAGTTGCCGTTGAGCGCCATTAGCACCCGGTAAGGGGATTCCACGGCAGGTGGCGTAGGGCGGATAAGCGTCAAGCGCATCCGCCGTTACCCCGTGGCCGAATCCCCCATCCGGCGCATCCGCCGTTACCCCGTGGCCGAATCCCCCATCCGGCGCATCCGCCGTTACCCCGGGGCCGAATCGCATCCGCCACAACCCAATGCATCCGCCGCAACCTATCTACCTTCAAATTCGCTGACGACACGAACTTTCTACGCTAAATACCCCCGATCCTCCATAAACGCGACAATCTTCTCCGCCGCATCATCGGCCGTCATCTCCGTGGTGTTCAACACACACTCCGGATCCACCGGTGGCTCGTACGGGGAATCGATCCCGGTAAAGTTCTTCAACTCACCTTTGCGTGCCTTGCGGTACAGACCCTTCACATCCCGCTGTTCGGCGACTTCCAGCGGCGTATCCACATACACCTCCACAAACTCATTGGGCTCCAGAAGGTTACGGGCCATGTCTCGCTCGGAACGGAAGGGCGAGATGAACGCAGAAATCACAATCAGACCAGCGTCCACCATCAGCTTGGCCACCTCGGCAATCCGGCGAATATTCTCCACCCGGTCGGCGTCGGTAAAGCCCAGGTCCTTGTTCAGACCGTGGCGGACGTTGTCGCCGTCAAGCAGGTAGGTGTGGTGCCCGCGCGCGTACAACTTCTTCTCCACCAGATTGGCAATGGTGGATTTGCCCGCGCCGGAGAGACCGGTCAGCCACAGAACACAGGGCTTCTGGTTTTTCAGCTGCTGGCGCGCCTGCTTGTTCACATCCACGTGCTGCACCGTAATGTTCTGACTGCGACGCAGTGAGAAGTGAATCATGCCTGCGCCCATGGTGCTGTAGCTGAGCTTGTCGATCAGAATGAAGCCGCCGGTATCGTGGTTTTCGGTATAGGCGTCAAAGGCGATGTCCTGATCCAGGCTGATGGTGCACACGCCAATGCCATTGAGCGGAAGCTTCTTGGCGGCGGTGTGCTCCAGGGTGTTCACATTCACCTGATATTTGATATCGGTAATGGTGGCCGACACGGTCTTGGCCCCGATCTTCATCAGATAGGTGCGACCCGGTAACATGGAGTCATCGTTCATCCAGACAATGGACACTTCAAACTGGCTGGCCACCGAGGGTGGGGCGCTCGCCTGGGCGATCAGGTCACCGCGGGAAATATCGATTTCATCGGTCAGGGTCAGAGTGACGGACTGACCGGCCACCGCTTCTTCGAGATCACCGTCGTAGGTATAAATGCGCTCGACATGACTTTCCCGGCCGGAGGGCAGGGCGCGGATCTTGTCGCCCGGGCGGACCACGCCGCTGGCGAGCTGGCCGGAGAAGCCGCGAAAGTCCAGGTTCGGCCGGTTGACCCACTGCACCGCCATGCGGAAGGGCGATTCCTGCATGAGTTCATCGTCCACTTCCACCGTTTCCAGGTAACCCATCAGCGTGGTGCCGTGGTACCAGGGCATGCGCTCGCTCGGGGCAATGATGTTGTCGCCCTTCAATGCAGACATGGGAATGAAGGTAATGTTCTCCAGGCCAATCTGCTGGGCGAAGTCTTTGTATTCTTCCACAATGCGGTCGAACACCTTCTCAGAGTATTCCATCAGGTCCATTTTGTTGATGGCCACCACCACATGGCGAATACCGATCAACGCCGCCAGGTAACTGTGGCGTTTGGTCTGCGTCAGAATGCCCCGACGTGCGTCCACCATCAGAATGGCGGCGTCGGCCGTGGAGGCGCCGGTCACCATATTGCGGGTGTACTGCTCGTGCCCGGGCGTGTCGGCCACAATGAATTTGCGCCGGTCGGTGGAGAAGTAGCGGTAGGCCACATCGATGGTGATGCCCTGTTCGCGCTCGGCGGCCAGGCCGTCCACCAGCAGGGCAAAGTCCATCTCCTCGCCCTGGGTGCCCCATTTCTGCGAGTCCGCTTCCACTGCGGCCAGCTGGTCTTCAAACAGCATTTTGGATTCAAACAACAGCCGTCCGATCAGGGTGCTCTTGCCGTCGTCCACGCTGCCGCAAGTGATAAAACGCAACAGGCTCTTGTGCTCGTGCTGCTCCAGATATTCGTTAATGTCGTCCGCGATCAATTCCGATTGATGGCTCATAAGTGGCCCCGTTTCAATTGTCGATAAATTCTTTGTGGCGATAATGGTGTCGCTTGATGGTGGGCGGAGCCCACCCTACGTCGGCTTCGTAAGGTGGATTTCGCCCACCAATTCACCCGTAGGGTGGGCTCCGCCCACCAAAAAAATCCGATAACCCTAAAAATACCCTTCCTGCTTCTTCTTCTCCATCGAAGCCGAAGAATCATGGTCAATCATCCGTCCCTGACGCTCGGACGTCTTGGTCAACAACATCTCCTGGATGATCTCCGGCAGGGTATCCGCATCGGACTCCACCGCACCGGTCAACGGATAACATCCCAGGGTACGGAAGCGCACCTTCTTCATCATCGGCACTTCGCCCGGGTTCAGCGGCATGCGCTCGTCATCCACCATGATCAAGGTACCGTCGCGCTCCACCACCGGGCGTTCGGCGGCGTAATACAGGGGCACAATCGGAATCTGCTCCAGATGGATGTACTGCCAGATATCCAGCTCGGTCCAATTGGAGAGCGGGAACACCCGGATGGATTCTTTCTGATGCTTGCGGGCGTTATACAGCTTCCAGATCTCCGGCCGCTGGTTTTTCGGGTCCCACCGGTGCTGCGCGGTGCGGAACGAAAAGATGCGCTCTTTGGCACGGGACTTTTCCTCATCGCGGCGCGCGCCACCAAAGGCCGCATCAAAACCGTATTTATCCAGCGCCTGTTTCAGCGCCTCGGTCTTCATGATGTCGGTGTGAATCGCCGAGCCGTGGGTGAAGGGGTTGATGCCCTGGGCCCGACCTTCCTCATTCGTATGCACCAGCAGCTTCATGCCGGTTTCTTTCGCCATACGCGCACGGAACTTGTACATCTCCTGGAATTTCCAGGTGGTGTCCACATGCAGGAGCGGGAAGGGCGGTACGGAGGGGGAGAACGCCTTGAGTGCCAGGTGCAGCATCACCGCGCTGTCTTTGCCGATGGAGTAGAGCATCACCGGGTTTTCGGTCTCGGCGACCACTTCGCGCATAATCTGAATGCTTTCGGCTTCCAGCCGTTGCAAGTGTGTGAGTGTCATGGGATTCCTCGACGTTGTGATTCCAGAAGCCCGGGCCGGTTGGGTCGCCGGGGTTTGATGAGAAGCGTGATGGTAAGCAGGGCGGGGTGTGCCACCCGTGGTTACCAGAACCAGCGGATGTTCCCCGGTCAACCAGGGCCGCAATACTTCGTGTTTATCCACCGCCGGGCTGTTGAACAGCAACACAGCGGGCCCGTCCAGTTCTTTAGCCAGGCGGCCGAGAAAGTCGGCAATATCCGTCGCCTTTGCCTGCCCCGGCACGCTCAACCACAATAACTGGCCGCGACCGTCGCGGGCGTAAATCATGGTGCCCTGAGGCCGAGCGCCGGCGGCGGGGGAGGTGCCTACAGCGGAGGAAGTGCCTACAGCGGGTAAAGCGTCCAGGGCTGACAGAGACATCATCCCGCCGGACAGCAGCCTCGGGCGCTTGAGCCGCTCCAGCGTCGCCGGCTCCGCTTCCCGGGCGCGGGCAAACTGTGCTTCCAGCACCTCCCGGGCGGGCGGCTCCGGCGGCACAAAGCCCCAGCTCTCCGCATAGCGGGCCACACTTCGGCTCGTCACGACCACGCCCTGATCCTTGAGCCAGGTCTCGAGCGCCGCCAGCGACCAGAGCCGATGCCCCGGCACCAGCGTTTCCGGCCGGGCCAGCAGGCGGGAGGCCAGGGCGTCAACATGAGTGCTCTTGGCCACCCCGCGCGGCCGTGTGGCCACCGCCGCCCAGCCGCCTTCCACAAAGCGTTTGTAGGCACTGCTGATGGTAGGGCGGGTCAGGCCGGTAATCTCGCCAATCTCCTTGAGCGTCTTTTTCTCCAACCGCAACCGAACCGCCTCCTTACGAAGCTCGTTCAACCGCTCGGCCGACACTTTCTTCCCGCTCATAATCCTCGCCCAACTCGGCACCAAAACCGCAGATTACCCCACACATCGGCGAATGTAAAACATTTCCTGTCCAGGTCATTGCTCCCCAAAAAGGGGACGGAGGGATTTTATTTTGATCAACAAAAAAGGGGACGGAGGGATTTTATTTTGATCAAATTGTTCAAATTTTAATCCCTCCGTCCCCTTTTTGGGGGCTTGCCAGTCATTTCAGGCTTGCTCTATGGTCAATTTCCTACAAAACATCCCGCGATTTGCCACTATTGCGGAACGGTCAAATCCAAGAGAATACTCATCACAGGGACGCGAAAGGACGCAAGCCCGGCCAGGACAGGCTAATGGAACCCCAAGCGGCAAGATGCCACCAGGACGAGCAATGGCAGGTAGCCACAGGAGTTGCTCAGTGGGAAGGGAGCCCGGCAAGATGCCAGGCATCGGCTCTCATCGGACGAGTGCGCCACTATCAAGGGCCAGCCTGCGGGCTGGCCCTTTTCTATGTGCACGTTCAAATTCTGATTTTCCCTTCGCTCGATACTCGTTGCTGCCCGCAAAATGGGTGGCTACAATGAGAGCAATGTGTAATCTTCCCTTGGGCGAAAGAGCTGGTATATGCGCTTAACTGATCAAGATCGAGTGACTGTAAAACGGCTCGTCGAGGAATTGTTTGGTTCTGAGGCGAGCGTCGTCGTGTTCGGTTCTCGGGTTGACGATGCTGCCCGGGGAGGTGATCTGGACTTGCTAATAACCACCAGTAAAGAAGTACCCCATCCGGCAGTTTCCGCCGCTAAGCTGTCCAGTCGGGTAAGTCGCGCGATGAATGGGCGTGAGGTGGACGTATTGATTAAGTCTCCCTCCTTAAAAACACTGCCCGTTCACCGGGTAGCACTGCAAACCGGGCAAAGGATTTAAAACTGAGGATGTCAGACTCAACAGAAAGGCTGTCTTTCCTGGCGCAAGTTATCCAAAAGGAGTCAGATCACTTATTGTTTACCGCCAATCGTCTGTTCAAGGATTCGGAAGTGACTGAGGCTAGAGTTCGGGAGTGGACACAAGACGCGGATATGGCAGAGCGACTGGATGCTTTTGTCGCCCGCTATAGCCGACTCCAGGACACTCTGGGAGACAAGCTGATTCCTCAGCTTTTGCTATATTTGGGAGAAGATCTCGGGCCTGCCGTAGATAATTTGGACAAAGCGGAGCGTTTTGGCTGGATCCCGTCGACAGATGATTGGTTTACCCACCGAAAACTGCGAAATCAGATGATTCACGATTATATCGATGATCCGAGAATCCTGGCGGATGCGCTGGAAGCCGGCCGTCTCTGGGTAAAACCCATGGTTGAAGTGGCTGCCAAACTTATCGAAGAGATAGAGAAGAGGACCGGCAATTAGACGCCTCACAATAAAAGGGGGCAGGGGCGGGTAAAAACTGAGCAAATTGATCAAAATAAAATCCCTCCGTCCCCTTTTTGGGGGCTTGCCAGTCATTTCAGGCTTGCTCTATGGTCAATTTCCTACAAAACATCCCGCGATTTGCCACTATTGCGGAACGGTCAAATCCAAGAGAATACTCATCACAGGGACGCGAAAGGACGCAAGCCCGGCCAGGACAGGCTAATGGAACCCCAAACGGCAAGATGCCACCAGGACGAGCAATGGCAGGTAGCCACAGGAAGCGCTCATTGGGAAGGGAGCCCGGCAAGAGGCCAGGCATCGGCTCTCATCGGACGAGTGCGCCACTATCAAGGGCCAGCCCACGGGCTGGCCCTTGTCTTATAATATTCTGTTTCTTGCCCTCTGCCCCCAAAGGCGCTAATCTCTAACTAGCCCCAAGCGTCAGTCAACCAACTGAAATCCCCCGCTTACAAAAAAGGGCTCAATAGCTAAAAAGCTAATATAAATTACTATAAGTGAGAGAAGTAGATGAAAAACAGCAACCTATTGAGCGTGCTGCTCTTGAGCGGCATGCTGGCGGCCTGTGGCGGCAGCAATAACGGCGGCTCCCAGTCCTCCAGTGAGTCTTCGTCCTCCGACCAATCCTCTTCCAGCGAGTCTTCGTCTTCCAGCGAGTCCTCATCCAATAGCAGTGAGCCGACGCAATCCGCCGGGTTTGAATGCCCGGAAACCGGGCTGTACTTCTGCGACGACTTTGCCGATGGCACCACGGACCAGTGGGAGATCCTGTCTGATCCGAACAATCCCGAGGGTGAGCCGAACGGCACCTTCGATGTGGTCAATGACAACGGCAACAACGTGCTTCGCTTTACCGCTGACAGCCAGGGTGGCGAACTGGCCTTTATTGACCCGTCAGCGCTGGATATCCCATCGGCCGACTATTACGTTGAAGCACGTATTCGTCCCCGGGAGAACAGCACCACCGGTAACAAATTCCTGTTCCTCATGGCACGCTATCAAAGCGAGGGCAACTGGTACGCCGGTGGCCTGAACGTGCAGAACAACCTCGACAGCACCAAGGTGGAAATTGCCAAATCTGTGGACGGCTCCATCAGCCGGCCGGTACAGACCGGTCGGGAAATCATTCAGGGACCGCGAGACACATTGGAGGGTGGCCAGTGGTACACCGTGCGCTTCGAGCTGATTGGCGAAACCCTGACCGTTTACTTCAATGGCGAGAAGATTGGCGACGCAACCGACAGCGACTACACATCCATTGGCAGAATCGGTCTGTTCACCGCTAACAAGTCCTTTGAAATCGACGACGTCGTGATCGGTGACCCGGCCAACAAGCCGGTGCAGTTGACCATCGATCCGTCCAGCCCCGAGTGGACTGCCGAGGCGGAAACCGATGACTATGTGGTCAACGTCACGGCTGTTCAGAGCAATGGCGAGGACGATACCTTTACCGTCGAGTCGAGCGACCCGAGTGTCGTCGGTGTGAACGTGGATGGCAATCAGGTCAATCTGAGCCCCCTGGCCGAAGGCTCGGCCGACATCACCTTTACCAGCGGTTCCGACGAAACACTGGAGCGCACCATCAGTGCCACCATCACACCGGCCTTCACTCAACCGGTGGCCACTTACAACCTGACGGACCGCACTGTTCCCGCGGTTGGCGGGGTGGATATCCTGAGCGATACCCGGCTGAAGTTGACCTTCGATGAAACGCCCACGTTGGGGGATGCCGGATCCATTCGTCTCTACAAAGCCGGTGACGACAGCGTGGCGGACAACGTCAGTGTCGCCGGGGAAGTCGACAGCCTGCCGGCTGCGGACCGCTCGCGCACGCTCAACACCGAACAAGTTTGGGTGGAAGGCAATACGCTGGTCGTGGCTCCACACTTCGGCGTGCTTGAGGCGGGTACCGAGTACTATGTGGCCATCGCCGATGGCGCCGTCGAGGGCACGCTGGATAGTGAATCCTTCGAAGGCCTGGGCCAGAATGCCGGCTGGACCTTTACCACCTCAGCGACAGTGCCGACTGGTAACGACGTCACTGTGGCCGAAACCGGCGCGGCGGATTTCCGCACACTGCAGGGTGCGCTGACCCACGTGATGCTTAACGTCAGCAAAGACGAAGCGGCAACCATCAACCTTGCCAACGGCACCTACCGCGAGCCCCTGTACCTGCGGAACAAGAACAACCTGACCATCAGGGGCGAGAGCCGCGATGGCGCGGTGATTCAATACCGCAACAACAACGGCATGAACCCCGGCACCAGCGAGCGCACATTGTTCCTGGTCGAGTCCGCCGACATGCTGGTATTGGAAGACCTCACGATTGAGAACACCACGCTGATAGGCGAGGGCGGTCAGGCCGAGACCATCTACTTCAACAGCCCGCACCGGCTCATTGCCAAAAACGCCGCCTTCATCAGCGAGCAGGACACCCTGCTGCTCAAGGGCTACGCCTGGTTCTACCAATCACTGGTCGCCGGTAACGTTGATTTCATCTGGGGAAGCAACAACGTCTCCCTGTTTGAAGAAAGCGAGATCCGCACCGTCGGTCGCTCCAGCGGCTCTGGTGGCTATATCCTCCAGGCCCGGACCGTCAGCGCCGAAGACAAGGGCTTTGTGTTTCTCAACAGTGAGCTGACCCGCGGCGCAGGCCCCACCGGCAACAGCGTGCCCGACAACTCCCAGGCCCTGGCCCGCAGCGGTGGCAGTGAGAGTTACTTCGATAACGTTGTGTTTGTGAACACCAAAATGGGACGGCACATCACCAACGCCGGCTGGCACACCAGCCCCACACCGAACCCGGCTGAGCCGACCGCGACCAGCGGCTGGCGCGAATACAACAGCCAGGACCTTTCGGGCAACCCGATCGACACCAGCAGCTGGGTCAGCTATGAGCTGAGCGAAGGCGAATACAACGCCGAGTTCTCCACGCGCGCCCAGATCTTCTCCGCCTTCAACAGCGGCGCCGGCTGGAACCCCGAGCCCTAAGAAAAAGGGGACGGAGGGATTTTAATTTGATCAATTTGGTCAAAATTAAATCCCTCCGTCCCCTTTTTCACCCTTTTTCACCACCCCAAATTTGATCAACCAAGAGAAAATATCATGCAACTACTAAAGCTAGCCCTGACGTTGGCTGTCACCAGTTCGCTGGCAGCCTGTGGCGGCTCATCGTCCGGCGGCGACGACAACCAAAGCAGCTCTTCATGCAGTAGCGACTCCTCATCGAGCAGCTCCTCAAGCTCGTCCGACTCCAATGTGACCCAGTGCGACATGCTCAATACCGTGGAAGGCTTTGCCTCCATGGAAGCGGGCACCACCGGCGGCGCCGATGTGGGGGAGGGCAACTACGTGGTCGGAGTCAGCAACGGCAACGAACTGCGCGATGTCGTATACGGTTCAGCATCGGAGCCTTACCAGGACAAGCCGCTGACGATTTATATCGACGACCTCATCACCTGGGAAAACTCCGGCAACAGTGATATCCGCATTGAACGCTCCGATGTGTCCATCATCGGTCGCGGTGAAAATGCCGGCTTTGAAGGCGTCGGGATCGAAGTGAAAGCCCTGGCGTCCGGTGTGCGCAACATCATCATCCGCAACCTGGAAATGCGCTACGTGCCGCAGTCTCATGGATCCGGCGACATCATCAGCCTGGACGGCCGGGACGGCCCCATCCGCAACGTCTGGATTGATCACAACGAACTGTACAACAGCCTCGAAGCGCCCGAGTCAGCAGGCTGCACCGGCGAAGAGTGCCACAAGGATTACCATGACGAGCTGGTCAGCGGCCGCGGCGATGTGGGCCATGTCACCATCTCCTACAACTACCTGCACGACAGCTGGAAGACCTCCCTCTGGGGCTCCTCCGATGGCGACGAAGCCAATCGCACCGTGACCTTTCAAAGCAACTACTGGGAAAACGTCAACTCGCGCCTGCCTCTGTATCGCTACGGCGAACTGCACGTATTCAACAACTACTACACCGAAGTGGCCAGCAGCGGCATCAACGTCCGCCAGACCGCCGACGCGCGCATTGATGGCAACGTCTTTGAAAACGTGACCCGCCCCATCGTGTCGCTCTACAGCGATGAGCTGGGGCACTGGGAAGTGGAAGACAACATCTTCATCAACATCGACGACAACGGCACCTGCTTCAGCAGCTCACCACCCTGTGAAGGCGCCTACGACGAATCCACAGGTCAGTACACACCGCCCTACGACTACGACCACATCCTGATGCCCGCCTCCGAGGTCAAGGACTACGTGATCGAAGCCGCCGGCGTCAACAAACTGGGCGAATGCCTCTCCACCCCCGCCCGCGAGGACGACGACAACTACAGCAGCTAGCTCTAAAAAAGCGAACGGTGGGCGAAGCCCACCCTAAAAAAAGGGGACGGAGGGATTTAAAATTGATCAAATTGGTCAAAATTAAATCCCTCCGTCCCCTTTTTCGCGTCCCCTTTTTCGTTCGTCCCAATTTTCGTTAGAATCCGTAGGGTGGGCTCCGCCCACCACACCACCACCAAGGACTCAACAAACCAACGGAGGGAACCATGCCCGACAACACCTATCCGCAATTCCAGCACCACGGCGGCGCGAGCGGCGTGACCGGCAGCTGCCATCGCTATATCGCCAGCCCCCGGCACTCGCTACTGGTCGACTGCGGCCTGTTTCAGGGCCAGGACGCTGACCATCTGGACAACCTGGAACAACACACCATCGATTTTGACCTGAGCACCGTCATCGCGCTGCTGGTCACCCATGTCCACATTGATCATATCGGTCGGTTGCCGTACCTGCTGGCGGCCGGCTTCATGGGGCCGATCATCTGCTCCGAGCCCTCGGCCAAACTCCTGCCGCTGGTGATCGAAGACGCCCTGAAAATCGGCTTTACCCGAGATCGACGCCTGATCGAGCAGTTTCTGCAGACCGTGGACAAACAGCTCGTCCCGCTGCCATACCGCCAGTGGCACACCCTGCTCGATACTGACCAGCAGCGCCTCCGCGTCAGGCTGCAAAGGGCAGGGCACATCCTCGGTTCCGCCTATATCGAAGTCGACCTGAAAGACAAAACCGGCGGCGAGAGTCACCGAACCGTCTTCTCCGGTGATCTGGGTGCGCCCTACGCGCCACTGCTGCCGGCGCCAAAATCGCCCTACAGGGCCGACACCCTGATCATCGAAAGCACCTACGGCAACCGCACCCACGAAAGCCGAAAAGACCGGCGCTTCAAACTTAAAAACGCCATTGAACACGCACTGGAAAACGAAGGCACCGTGATCATCCCGGCATTCAGCGTCGGACGAACCCAGGAATTGCTGTACGAACTGGAAGGGCTGATTTACAGCGGGGGCAAGCGCTGGCAGGACATGGAAATCATCGTCGACTCGCCTCTGGCCGCCAAATTCACCCAGGTCTACCGCGAACTCAAACCCTATTGGGACGCCGAAGCTCAGAAGCGGCTGAAGTCAGGCCGCCACCCGCTGAGTTTTGAGAACCTCTACACCGTCAACAGCCACGACGAACACATGCAGACGGTCGACTACCTCACCAAAACCGGCCGCCCGGCCATTGTTCTGGCCGCCAGCGGGATGGCGGCCGGGGGAAGGGTGGTCAACTACCTCAAAGCCATGCTCGGCGACGCGCGCCACCAGGTGCTGTTCGTCGGCTACCAGGCCCAGGGCACCCCGGGCCGCGCCATCCAGCACTACGGCCCCACCGGCGGCTGGGCCGAACTCGATGGCGAGCGCTACACCATCCGCGCCGGCGTGACCACCATCGGCGGTTACTCCGCCCACGCCGACCAGAAAGACCTGATCAACTTCGTCAAACGCATGCGCCAGTGGCCCAGTGACATTCGCTTGGTGCACGGGGATTGGGATGCGCGGCAAGCGCTGAAAGCACAGTATGAGACACTGGGTAACCAACGGCAGCATCACTTCAATGTCCTGTTGCCAGAAAACACCCAGTCGTCGAGTGTGTTTCAAAAGGCTTCCCGTTGAAAAACGTTTTGGGTAGTATAAAACGCCAAAGAACCGTCTCTGGATGAAGTGAGGGCAGATGCCTGTCAGGTGAACGGATAAACCGGAACAATAAGCGCCCGGGCAGAGCGGGCTGAAACAATGGACGCGCTATGGAAAAGTCGGTTCTCATTCTGCTATTCAGTGTCTGGCTGGTCTTGACCGGTTGTGGCGGAGGCGGAGGCGGCGACGACGCGGATGCCAATCCGTCGCCATCCCCCGAGCCTGAAGAGCCGATACCGGACCCGGTGACACCCGAACCCGACCTGTCAGGCGAGCTCCCTGACGCCGTCCTGGCGCTGCCGGCGGTGCAGGAGTTTCGCCCCAACCAAGCCCTCCCCGAGTACCCGATGCCCCCTGAGGAGTACCCACGGATAGAGCACGAGGGCCTGTACGATCAGATCGTGGCAACGTTCTATGTCATGGAAGCCGTTTACGGAACCGGCTGGGATCTGGGCGTGCACCGGGCACCTCCGATCCTGACCGACAATCCTGAGAGCCCAGCGCGGTTTCGGTTCGACAACACGGAGTGTCAATCAGGCTCAGTGGAGGTCAATGAGGTTGAGCATCAAACCAGCCTCTACTTCGTCGCCACCTACCAGGACTGCCTGACCGACCAGGGCCTGAGTGTCCATGGCCAGACCTTTATCGAGCTGGCCTTCGATCAGTATGACAACCTGCTGTTCATCTACGTTACCTATCGGGACATGAACATCAGCGATTCAGCCCGCCACGTCATCTACGACGGCCAGGTCAACATCAACGGCCTGAT
The DNA here is from genome assembly GCF_038419845.1 of Marinimicrobium sp. C2-29. Classification (NCBI taxonomy): domain Bacteria; kingdom Pseudomonadati; phylum Pseudomonadota; class Gammaproteobacteria; order Cellvibrionales; family Cellvibrionaceae; genus Marinimicrobium; species Marinimicrobium sp. C2-29. Next base: position 5,314 of record NZ_JBCAQT010000024.1, on the reverse strand, counting down.
GATGATCGCCTCGGACTTTTCAGTGTTCAACGCCAGGCGCAACCAGATCTACCATGCGCATGAGGTGATCATTAGGGACGGCGTGGCCGAGGGAACACTGGGCGTCCCCGGCCAGGGGCGCTTTGACTTCAGCGCTGGCAGCGTCGACCCCGGTGTGCTCATCAGCGACCGGGAGCACGGCACGAATGTGAATGCCATTTACCGGAAAGCCATCGACGAATTTGCCATCAACTACTTTGTCAGCGGGCTGGATTCCTCCCTGGAAGGCGACACCAGCGTGCCCCAGAGCATGCTCTACAACCGGCATACCCTGGGTAACACCGCGCCAGAATTATCGTTATCCGGTGAGCCGACTCTGGAAATCGATCAGACCGGCACGGTCGAAGCCCTGGCCAGCGACGCCGAGCACGACCTGTTGCTGTTCAATTGGGAGCTGCTGGACTACCCGGAGGAGTGCGAGCCCAGGCTGATCCGGGACAATTACCGGAGGGTGCGCTTCCGGCCCGACTGCCGGGGCAATTACACTCTCGGGCTGACGGTTCAAGACGCCCATACCAGCGTCTCACAGACCTTCGAATTTGACGTTCTGCCGCCCCATCCGGAACTGGCAAGTCATCAGATAAATGCGGGTGACTCGGGAGCACCGCTGCAGGCACAGGTGACGCTCCTTCGTCCCGAAACCGATGGCCCGTTCACCTACCAACTGACCGACGCTCCCGCCGGGCTTCAGATCGATGCCGACGGCCTCATCACCGGAACTCCGGAAAGACTGTTCCCGGGCGGTGGGATGGTGGCGGTGGGGGTTGAAGTCACCAATCGTCGATCGACGCGGGGCGAGGTGGAACTGAACATCAGTAGCGATGAACCGGTGCTCAGCGTTCGCAGCCATACGGCCTCGGCCGATCAGTGGCGCCGCACCTGGGGCGACATCAATGCCAATGGCGCACCCGACACCCTGGTCCGCTGGGGCAACACCTTCGCCATCATGGAAGTGTCCGGTACCGATCTGGTTTACCGGTACATTGAGACGCGGGAGTTTTCCCCGACCGGACTGCTGGATCTGGGGTTGGCCGATGCGGACAATAACGGCGAGAACGACATCGTACTGATCTATCAGGATCGTATTGTGGCTCTGGCCGTCAATACCCATGAAATAAAACGCGACCTGCCATTGCCCGACATCGACCTTGCCGGTCCGTTGATGGAAAGCGCCTTTCTGTTTCCGGGGTCAGACCCGAGTGTCACATTCGAGTACTCCTGGCAGTACGGCCTGGGCTGGATTCGTTATCACCTGCAGGATGGCAGCCAATACCCGGTCTCTGATCCGCACATCGACCCGGGCTACGAATACCACGATGTGGCGGGCGAGGGTGAACCCGGCATTTTCACGCCGAACTCCGTTATCCATCACGGTCCGGCGTTACGCTACGCGGATGGTCGCGAAGTGGCCTATCCCTCCGGCAATGTTCAGATGACCGACGTCGATGGGGATGGCCGGGCGGACCTGCTGGTTATCCAGGGCCTGGTCAGCGAAGCGGGGGAGATCGGTTTTACCCAACATGACGGTGAAACCGCCGAGCCGCTGGCCGACTACCGCGTCGCCTTGCATGAGGCGCTGCTCGACCAACACCTGCTGATGCCCACCTTCCTGCAGCTGGACGACCAACCCGAAGCCGAGATCGTCTTCCTCAGCGAAGGCCCCGAGGCGGCCCTTCACCTCTATACCCTGGAGGACAATAATACCTATCGTCACGCCAAAACCCTGGCCCTGCCTGAAAGCTATGCCGTGGATACCCGGTTCCTGCAGCTTGGCCAGAAGAGCGGGGCTTTTATCCTCAATCCCCTGAGCGGCGAGATGCTGGCTTTCTCCCTGACCTCGGAGGCCCGTCACATCACCAGCGACCTGGGCGACTACGCGCTATCGCCCTCGCACCGCACCGTTTTCCCGACCAGTGTGGATGACAGTGGCGGGATGGAATGGCTCTACAGTGAAGGCCCGGCGACCTACGTCCTCTCAATGGATGAGAACCACCAGGTGACCGAGCGTCGCCTGCTCGAGGACGTACCCGCCATCGACAGCGATGGTCTGGTTTCGCGCTTCAAACACAGCCTGCAACCCGAGGCTGACGAGGCTTTACTCTACGCCACCTCCGGGCGATCCAATGGCCTGGCGGTGATTGATCCCGCGACCGGAGTGGTGATGGCGCAGACCGACGATGTACCCGTGCGCCAATGGACCACGGGCGACCTGGATGAGGACGGTCTTAGCGAAGGCTACGGGGTTCATGGGGGTCGGCTCTACCGGTTGAACCCGGACTACAGTATCGAGATCCTGAGCCAGGTTGATCAATCACAGGACCTCTATACCCAGGCCCCGCTAGTCCTGGATTGGCCCGGTCAACCAACCCTGGCGGCGCTCAAGGAAATCCCGAACTCGGGCTACTACCCCGGCCAGCTTCGGCTGTACCAGCAGATTGATGGGCAGCTGGAGCCCGTCGCCAGCGTAGACTATGCTTTCGACAACCCGGGGCACCAGTTGGCCCAACAGGACATTACCGGGGATGGTGTGCCCGAGGTGATCGTCTGGCAAAGCGCGGTGACGTCCGGTTTTCAGGCCGTTATTTATGATCAGGAGCTCCAGAAGATCGCCTCAGTTGCCACCCGGGATGACCCCATGATCCTTCCCAGCAGTCAGGCCCGATCCGATTATCTGTTGGGCGTGGCCCGCTCGGTGGAGTTCAGCAAATCCTCCGGAACCCGTCTGGTCTGGGTCGACCCCGAGCCGGGGCGGGTGATCGAGAAATCGGAGTACATGGCCGGCGACCTGATACCCGATGGCTTCCACTGCCTGGGCGACAACCTGCAGACTTGCGCCAAAATCGTGATAACAGACGAGGGCATTTACACTATTCCGGAGTTCGCTCCGCCCCTTTTAAAGTAGGGTGGGCTCCGCCCACCGTCCTCTGATCAAAAAAATACCTTCCGTCCCCTTTTTTTCATGCCACGCGAAGCGGAGTGATGTTTTTCAGCTTTTCCGGGTGTTGCTGCACCTTCCATAAATCCAACGCGGCCTGCATATCCAGCCACGATTCAGGGCTGGTGCCCAACAGCTTACCCAGCCTGGCGGCCATCTCAGGAGAGCACGCACGCTTTTCGTTTAAAAGCTCATTAACGGTCAGTCGCCCAACACCTAATCGGCGAGCCAGCTCGCTTTGACTGATCTCCAGCGCCGGCAGCACATCCTCGCGTAAAACGGCTCCGGGGTGGGTTGGTCGCCTATTCGCGTCTCTCAGGCTCATTAGTGATAATCCTCAAGGTCCACATCAAAAGCATCCTCACCTTCAAAACGAAAGGTCAGGCGCCAATTGGCCGTTACCATCACTGAGAAATAACCTTCACGGTTTCCCTTCAGCGGATGAAAACGGTAGCCAGGCAAATCCATATCGTCCGGCTTTGTCGCAGCTTCCAACCTGTCGAGCAAACGAGTCAGTTTAGGCAACATTCGGGAATCCAGCCCCTTTGTCGAGCTCGAGCAGAAATAGCGCTCCAATGCCTTGTGCTTGAACGTTCTTATCAAAGCTATATCCTTATTGTATTGCCATGGAATACAGCTATCAATTGTTTTTGGAAAGGTCGGGGATGTCGGCTTATTGAATCTGTATGCATGAACAGTATTTCACGCCGATTGGCTTGTCAACGCTGTACAGCGCGCCAGCGCCACACACTACAACCTCACCAGCTGATCAAAAAAAATACCCTCCGTCCCCTTTTTTGGTAACTCTTTGTGGGGCAGGTAAGCTCAAGCGCCACATGCCGCAACATCAACCTGACACTGCGACCTCCGCTACGGCCGAAAAACCTCAACCTCTACATCATCGATAAACCGATAATGTTTATCGTTGGCGGTCGCCAGTGTTTCACCGAGGGTAATGGCCGTAGAGGCGATTAGCGCATCGGCCATCTGCAGGCTGTGGCTCAACGAAAAGGTTTCGACCAGGTACATGGCACGGGAGCTGATCGCTTCAGACACCGGCTCAATCCTGGCGTCCCAATAGTGAATGGCTTGATGCAGCGCCTTGAGCTCCGACTTATTGCGCAGGCCCTGAACCAGCTCCATATAAGTGACGGCTGAAAGCTGGAAGTAAGGGAGATCATCCAGAAAACGCTGTGCCCGCTCATTTCCGCGCAGATTCCAGATCAATACGTCCGTGTCAATCAGCATCATCAAAGCTCCTGGGGGTACGTAGCTGCCGTACCTGGTCCTCAACGCTCGTATCGTTATCTGAGTCGGCCCACAGTCCGAAAAGCGGATTTGCCCCGGTCGGTTTTCTGGGGGGCTCATCCAGAGGTACCAGCTTGGCTCGCTTCTTTCCCCGGTAGGAAATGATCACCTCTTCTCCGCGTGAAGTGGCGGCCATCAGCGATTTGGTGTGCAGACGAAGATCTTTGGTTGTCGCTTCCATAAGGGTCTCCTGTAAGTTTCACTTATAAGTGTAACTTTACGGAGCTCGGCTAGCAAGCATGGGTCGTCCGGCACACCCGGGTCGGGTATGGCATGTAAGCGCGAGCTCCACATGCCGCAAAAAACGTCACGCAACGGCGCCAACGCGCAATCTCAACGAGTCAAACCTCTCAAGAGCCTGCAGGCTCAAACACATCTTCCAATGTGTCAGCATCCAACACCCGATCACTCCAAGCCTCGATCTGCTCTACCGGGGCCGCCTCAATGCGTCGTGTGATCTCGTCATCCAGAGCGCCAAACCGCTTCGTCAGAAACCGAGTGATAATAGCAGCGGCCTCTTTCTTCCGCCCCTGCTCCAGGCCTTGCTCCAGGCCTTGCTCCAGGCCCTGCTCCAGGCCCTGCTCCAGGCCCATCCTCAACCCCTCCTGGCGGCCAGCCTCCAGCCCCTCCTTCTTCCACTGCTCGGTCCAATCATCCAGCTTTTCAGACAACATGGCGTCCACCTCATTCAAATTGTGAAGCTCCGGTATCGCTTCGTCTCTAAATCTTACTCTCAACAGCCGGTTTAGCCAAACCGCGACGGTACGCTGCAGCGGGCGTGTGTCCGGGCCGCTGAGCAGTGCCTTCAGCTGCTTGACCCGGTGGTGCATCTCGCCGGTATTCTGGCTGAATCCCAGCCCAATCACATGCCCCAACACGTTCTTCGGATAGGTCTCACTAAAGCGCTCTGGAATATCCCGCTCCTCCACCAGACAATAACTCAAATCCGGCACAAACCGTGCAAGGGCCGGGTGGGTCCGATGCACCAGCTCACCCATGTTCGTCGGGCCACTCCAGACCCCGGAACCGCTG
>NZ_JBCAQT010000023.1:0-21476 GCF_038419845.1 Marinimicrobium sp. C2-29 | reverse complement strand
GCGGGCTCTGAAATAGAGTTTAACTCAATGAGCCGATGTATGGATTCAGGTTGACACATAGGGTTGAGTCCGATAAGCCAGCCGACCTCATCTAGAGTCGCAGATGCCGAATGCTGCGCATAGGCGCTGTAGAAGACTTCCGAGATTGATAGGTAGCGGGTATCGTCTACTTCAATCCAAATGATTTGCACGGTGACCAGCACTACAGTCATCAACACTAAATTGATTCGATTGGCAATACGCAACGTGAAGTAGAATCTGTGCTCTTCACTGAACTGGGCTCTCAGGGCTTTGTCCGATAGGATATACAGCGCTAAAAAGGAGAGAATGCTGCCAAAGAGGACGTACCATTCAAATATCTGTAGCCCTGTCATCATCACCAGAACAAACAGTGCAGCGACGATGGAAGACATGGCTAAGACTAAGTTTGCGAGATTACTGCTCCAGAGAAAGCGCCTGGCCGCGCTGGACTCCGGGGTAACGTGAGCTAGCAGGGCATGCCGCTTGATCATGTGGACAGGATGGAGATAACGATATGCCAGCCACCCCAAAAATGTAGCCATGGCTATTACATGGAAATGGTCCATACCAGCCAGTGAGTAATGCCAAAGCCCCGCGAGAACCCCGGTAATGGCGGGCACGGAGTAAAGCCAAATTTTGGTAGACGAATTGTACATCGCGTTTGCCTGCTGTATTTCAGTGGCCAATATCCCTCCAGCGATAACGCTAACAGGGGTAGACGTTGATCTCTATGAGAGCTTTGACCTGGAGGGTCTCAGGTTGCTGCCCTTAATTCGGTTTTCTGGCCGCTGGCGTGATTTTAGAATAGGCGAATGAAAATGGGCACTCAATATAACAAATTCGTATCAACAAGTGGTTCCCAGTAAGGGAACATTTCGGCTATAGTTCCCTTTATGGGAACCTGAGGTTTTTATGAGAGTCTTAGGACGAGACAAGCTGTATAAGTTTATTAAAAAACACGCAAATTCAAAGGGTGCTCTGGAAAGCTGGTTGGCGGAGGCCGAGGTAGCTTCATGGGAGACGCCCGATCAGGTGCGAGCCCGTTACCCCAGAGCGAGCATTCTTCCTGGCAATAGGGTTGTCTTCCGGATTAAAGGCAATGATTACCGTTTGATGGTAAGGGCTCGGTACCAGCAAGGCGTCTTGAGGGTTGAATGGGTGGGTACCCATGCTGAATATGACAAGCAGACCTTCTAGGACGGAGGGTGAGGTGATGATGAAATTGATTAAATCCGATTTTGACCTTCAGGCCGCTCTGGCGCGCCTGGATGAGCTATTTGACCTGGATCCGGCTCCCGGCACTTCTGAGAGCGACGAGATTGAGGTGCTCGCGCTGTTGATAGAGACCTATGAGAAAGAGGCCTTTCCTATCGATTTGCCCAGTCCTACTGAGGCCATCAAGTTTCGGATGGATCAACAGGGGCTCGCTCAAAAAGATCTCGTCCCTTATATCGGGTCCAAATCCAAGGTCTCCGAGGTACTTAACGGCAAGCGGGCGCTAAGTCTCAAGATGATTCGTAACCTGAACCAAGGGCTGGGCATCCCCTATGAGGTGCTGATTCAGGAGCAAGCCCCCATTGAGGCCCACCTGAAGTTGGGGTAGAACACTTGAATCAACCAGAGTGCCCCTAGGCTCTTTCAGTCTGACTCGCCAGCTCCGGCTTCAGGTCGCCCAGCGCCACCTCCACAAAATGCTCCTGCCGATCATCCACCAGCGGAATGCGCTTGTCGGCGCACTCCTGCTCGTCTACCCGCACGCTCACGACGCTCTGGTCCGGGCCCTTGTCCGGGCAGGTCACGGTAATGTGATAGACCGTATCGCGGTAGCGGTAGTGGATTTTAAAGGACTCCCAGTCGGCCGGGACGCGGGGCGCGAGACGCAGGTGGTCTCCCTCCAGGCGCAGGCCCAGCAGGGTTTCCACGGAGAGCTGATACATCCAGCCGGCGGCGCCGGTGTACCAGGTCCAGCCGCCGCGCCCGATGTGCGGCGCTACGCCGTAGATGTCGGCGCACATCACATAGGGTTCCACTTTGTATTGGGCAATGGCCTCGGGGGTGTCGCCGTGGTTGATGGGGTTGAGCATGCCGAACAGTTCCCAGGCGCGCTCGGTGTTTCCGACTTTGGCAAAGGCCATGGTGGCCCAGATGGCGGCGTGGGTGTACTGTCCGCCGTTTTCGCGCACGCCCGGAATGTAGCCTTTGATGTAGCCCGGCTCCAGTTCGGAGGTGTCGAACGGCGGGTCCAGTAGCTGGATGATCTGGTGGTCCCGGCGCACCAGACGTTGGTCGACGGCCTGCATGGCCCGATGGGCGCGCTCGGGGTCGCCGCCGCCGGAGATGATCGACCAGCTCTGACTGATGGAGTCGATCTGACACTCTTCATTGGTGGAGGAGCCCAGCGGTGTGCCATCGTCGAAATAGGCCCGCCGATACCAGTCGCCGTCCCAGGCTTCTGTCTCAATATGCGTGCGCAACTCGGCGGCCTGAGTGCGGCAGAAGTCGGCAAACTCTGCGTCGCCCCGGTTGTCCGCCAGCTCGGCAAAGGAGTCGAGGTTGCTGTAGAGGAACCAGGCCAGCCAGACGCTTTCGCCCTTGCCCTCGATGCCGACCAGGTTCATGCCGTCGTTCCAGTCGCCGCAGCCCATCAGCGGTAGGTGGTGCACGCCAAAGCGCAGGCCGTACTTGATCGCACGTACGCAGTGCTCGTAAAAGCTGGCGGTTTCCGGTGACTGATCCGGTTGGTCGTAGTTGGCCTCCTCGCCATCATACAGCGCCCGGCCTTCCAGAAAGTGGATCGGCTCATCGAGCACGCCGGTGTCGCCGGTGGTGCGCAGATAGCGGCAGGCCGCAAAGGGGAGCCACAGATAATCGTCGGAGAAGCGGGTGCGCACGCCCTGGCCCCTGGGCGGATGCCACCAGTGCTGCACGTCCCCCTCGGCGAACTGTCGACTGGCGCAGCGCAACAACTGCTCGCGCGTCAGCCAGGGGGTGGCATGAATCAGTGCCAGGGTGTCCTGCAATTGGTCGCGGAACCCGAAGGCGCCGCCGGACTGATAATTGCCGCTGCGCGCCCAGAGTCGGCAGGAAATGGTCTGGTACACCAGCCAGCCGTTGGTCAGTATATTGAGCGCCGGGTCGGGGGTATCGACGTTCACCGCCCCCAAGGTATGGCTCCAGTACTCCCATACGGTTTCCAGCGCCTGGCGGGCACCCGCGTGCCCGCTGAACTGCTGGATGAAATGCCGCGCCTCGTCGCCATTGGCTGCCGCGCCAAAGGTGAACACGATGTCGCGTGTTTCTCCGGGGGCCAGCTCGATGTTTGACTGAATGGCCGCGCAGGGATCAAAGCCTGAGCCGGTAGCACCGGACAGACGCTTGCGGCGCATGGCGGCCGGTTGGGCCAGAGTGCCGTTGCGGCCGATGAACTCGGCGCGGCTGCCACTGAGGCTCCGCTCCCGTTCGCTGACCTGGGCAAACACCACCCGGTTGGCGGCTTCACTGCCGTAGGGGTTGCGCGCGAACAGGGCGCCGGTATGCGCGTCCGTCTCGGTGGTGATGTGCATGGCGTTGCTGTGGCGCCACTCGCCCATGACCAGTTCCCAGAAACCCGTGAGCGACAGCTGACGATGGCGATCGGATTCGTTGTGCAGTTTGATCACGACCAGCTTTACCGGCGCATCCATGGACACATAGGTGGTCAGTTCGGAGGTGATGCCGGTCTCCTGATGTTCGAACACACTGTAGCCAAAGCCGTGGCGACACACATACCCGGACCGACCCCGAGCGGGCAGAGGTGTGGGCGACCAGAAAGCCCCGGTCTCTTCGTCGCGCAGATAGAAGGCTTCGCCACTGCTGTCTGACAGGGGGTCATTGTGCCAGGACGTCATTCGGAACTCGTGGGCGTTTTCGGCCCAGGTATAGGCGCTGCCACTCTCACTGACCACGGTGCCCAAGTGCGGGCTGGCGATGACGTTGACCCAGGGGGCCGGTGTGGTCTGGCCCGGTTCGAGCATGACCACATATTCGCGCCCATCGGGCGTGAACCCACCCAGGCCGTTGTTGAAAATCAGCTGCCGTGGGTTGAGCGGATGCACCGGTTCGGTCAGTCGGGATTGCACCGGCTCGAGCAGGTCCGATGGCCGGTCCGTTGACACCCGGCGCTCCACCTGCTCCACCAGTGTTTTACCTGAGTCACTGAAAACAATGCGGGCCACTGCCTGCAGCAGGGTCCACTCGTCTTTGCCCAGCTCTTCGGCCCGGCGCAGAAATACCCCGCCCGGTTTGTCGATCAGCTGGGCATCGGGGCCGGCGCCGATCAGCCCCATGATCTGTTGATGCAGCTCGGCCCGGTAGCCGGAAAAATCCTCGTTCACAATCACCAGGTCGGAGCGGAGCCCTTTCAATCGCCAATAGGCGTGAGCCTGCAGTACCTGTTTGACCAGCGCGATGCGATGGATGTCACCGGTGTGCAGCAACACGATGGGCAGATCGCCCGAGATGCCAAAGCGCCAGAGGCCGGATTGGCCCAGAGGGTTGCGGGCGATGCACTCGAGCGAAGCGCGGCGCAGGGCGTGACCGTAAATCACCGAGTTGGCAAAACGCCCATAGACCTGGGCATCGGCTTCTGTGGCGTTCAGGTGGCGCAGCACCTCCTGGCTCTGGAAGCAGGCCATTTCGAAAGCCCGCTCCACAAAGTGACGGTCGCGGTACTTTTCAATGAGCACCAGAGCGGCGTCGCGGGTGTCGGCCATGCCGGTGATGATTTGCACGCTCGCCGATTTGTCAGGTTCGATGGTGAGAGTGCGACGGATGGCGACAATGGGATCGAGCACCGGGCCTTCCGTGTTTGATAAAGCGCTGATCAAGGGCGAGCGGTCTCTCTGCTGTGCCAGTGCCAGAGGGTTGGCCGCTGTGCGATCTCGTCCAATAAACTGCGCGCGGTCGGTCTCGAAAGTTGCGTTGTCGGCCACTTCGCCCGGCGCCGCCAGCAGGTGAAACATCCAGGGCATCTGTTCGCCCGGTGTGCGCGGGCGTCGGGTACAGAGGATGGCGCCGAGTTCGGGCAGAATTTCGGTCTGCACAAACAGATTGCTGAACGCCCGGTGGGCCAGGTCGGCATTGAGGTTGGCCAGCACCACTTCGGCGTAGCTGGTCACCTCAATGCGACGGCGTCGCGACGACTGGTTGGTCAGCGTCACACGACGGATCTCCACGTCGTCCTCGGGTGAAACGCACAGCTCTGTGTGAGTTTCGATGGCCTGATCGCGGCGGCGGTATTCGGCACGGGCCTGCACGAAAATGGCCTCGTAGTGATCGGGTTGTCGCAGCGTCGGCTGAAAGGTGGTCGACCAGTATTGGCCGTCCTCACAATCGCGCAGATAAATGAATGTGCCCCAGTTATCCTGGGTGGTGTCTTCGCGCCAGCGGGTCAATGTCAGCTCGTCCCAGCGGCTGGTGCTGCCGCCCGCATGAGTGGCCATCACGTGATAGCGACCATTGGAGAGCAGATGCACCTCGGGCACGGGGGTGTCCGGGTTGGTAAACACCCGCAGCGTGCCTTCGTCATCCGCGCTTGGGGGGCGGGCGGCGGCGCTGACTTCCGCCGCGTGGGGGTGCAGGGTAGCGCCCCTTTTGGGGACGCGCTCCTGCAGCAACAATTCTGTGGCGCGGGCCAGCGGGTCGGACATGAACCGGCGTTGCATGGGCTGGTCGAGCAGTACCTGTGCAAAGGCCAGAAAGCTCATTCCCTGGTGGTGCACCATGAAGTTTTTCACAATGGCTCTGGCGTCATTACGTGGCACGCGCGAAGGCGTGTAATCAATCGCTTCGTAAAAACCATAGGCCCCGAGAAATTCCTGCTCCGCCATGGCCTGCAGATTCCGGCAGGCTTCTTTCGGCATCACCATCAACGCCAGGGCGCTGGCGTAGGGCGCGATCACCAGGTCGTCGCCCAGCCCGCGCTTGAAGCCCAGGCCTGGCACACCGAAGGCCCGGTACTGATAAATCTGATGCAGGTCTGTGGCGTTGTAGCAGGACTCGGAAATCCCCCAGGGCACGTGGCGCTGACGGCCGTATTCAATCTGGCGTTCGACCGCGGCCTTGCAGCTCTGGTGCAGGAGGGTGTCCGGGTAGCTGGGCATGATCAGCTGCGGCATGAGGTACTCAAACATCGAACCGCTCCAGGAGATCAGACTGACATTGCCGCCGCGACTGGTCAGCAGACGCCCGAGTGAGAACCAGTGTTTCTGCGGGACCTGGCCCTGGGCAATGAGCAGGAAACTGGCCAGGCGGGCTTCCGAGGCGAGCAGGTCATAGCAGGCCGGGTCGCGCCGGCGCTCGCCCACATCAAAGCCAATGGCCAGCAGGCCGCGCGTGGAGTCGTAGAGAAACTCAAAGTCCATCGCCGCCAGAGCGCGACACCGGGAGACAAGCCGATTGATCAGGTCAAGCTGCATCAATGCCCGGGCGCTGTGTAACTGCACCCGCTGGGGCATGGGCCTGTCCGACCAGGAGCCGGGAACCAGTTCGGCCAGCTCCTGGCGCAGTGCCTGCAACTGTCGATCGAATGCCAGTGCCCAATACCGTTGCTCCTCTTCCTCTTGTTGCTCCCGGGGGTCCCCGCCATCGCTCCGCAGGGGCAGCGCCTGCAGAAGGTCGCGACTGAGCGGATGCATCGCCTTCAAAGCCTCGATGGCGTCCTCGAGCGTCCAGGCATCGGCGTCCGTGGCACAAGTGTTCAGCGCCTGTTGCAGCGGGCGTACCTTCCCGGCCAGCGCCGTATTCGGGCCGGTTGGGAGCTGCTCGGCAAACACCTGCAGCGTATCCTGCAAGCCCTGCAGGGCGCGGGAAGAAAATACCGGCTGGCTTTTCAGCTCGAGCAGACCGGCCTGCAGGGTGAGCAGGCTGCCGGCGAGGTTGCCGCTGTCCACCGAGGAGACATAGTGTGGATGCAGTATTTGCAGGCTGCGGGTGTCATACCAGTTGTAAAAGTGCCCGCGGTAGCGCTCCAGTTGTTCCATCGCGCTCAGGGTATGGTCGATGCGCTTGAGACATTCCCCGGCGGTGATGTAGCCAAAATCGCAGGCGGCCAGATCCGCCAGAAGTGACAGGCCCATATTGGTGGGCGAGGTACGCGAGGCGATGACCGGAGTGGGGTGCTCCTGAAAATTGTCGGGCGGTAGCCAGTTGTCCTCGGGACCGACAAAGTCTTCGAAGTAACGCCAGGTGCGGCGCGCGGTCAGGCGAAGGAAGGTCTCCTGGTCGGCGCTCAGACCCGGACTCCGGGCGGGCAGTGGCCGACTGAGCCACCAGGCGATGAGGGGCGATACCAGCCACAGCAACAGAAAGGGGCCGGCGTAAAGGCCAGCGCCCGGAGCTCCGGTGGCGGCCAGTGCCACTCCCAGCCCCAGTGCGAGCGCGGGGCCAACCCACATTTCCCGAAACAGATCGAACAGGCTGGTGCGCGCATTGCGGCGCGCGTAGCTGGGCAATTGCCACAGCAACAGCCCGCGCGACGTGAACAGCATGCGTACGCCCGAGCGCAGGATCGCACTGAGATTGATCAGCGTGTCATAGGGCAGGAACGCCAGTGAGAGCACCGCCAGACTCAGCGGACTTCGGATCGAGACGGCCACCTGCCTGATATGGGCCAGCCAGTCGAGCTCCCGGGATTTACGCAGCAGCTCGATCAGGCTGCCCATGACCGGGGGCAGAGCCACGCCGATCAGCGCGGCCAGGCTCCAGACCCACAGGGGCCCCAGCCCGGAGAGCCAGCCACCGGCGAGCAGCGCCAGTAACGCGGGGGCGACCAGGCTTCGTCTGAGGTTGTCCAGCAGCTTCCAGCGCGAGAGGGACGAGAGCGGGTTTTTGACCCGCTCGGCTGGGTCGGCACTGCGCACCCGTGGCAGCAGCCAGCCGAGCAATTGCCAGTCGCCCCGGATCCAGCGATGACGCCGACTGCTTTCCATGGGCAGCGTGGCCGGGTGGTCTTCAACCAGCAACACATCCGTCACCAGAGCGGAGCGCGCGTAACCGCCCTCCAGCAGGTCGTGACTGAGAATGAGATTCTCCGGAAAGCGCTCGTCGACCGCCTGGCGAAACGCATCCACATCGTAGATGCCCTTGCCCACAAAGGAGCCTTCGCCGAAGACGTCCTGATACACATCGGACACTTCGCGCGTATAGGGGTCGATGCCCGAATCGCCGGCGTGCAGTCGGGTAAACCGCGATTGCCCCGCGCTGAGCAGGCTGATGGCAACCCCCGGTTGCAGCACCGCGTGCCCCTCCACAATACGGCCTTTGTCGGGGTCGTACACCGGTCGGTTGAGCGGATGTGCCAGGTTGCCAATCAGGGCGCGCGCGGTATCGCGCGGCAACTGGGTGTCGGTATCGAGCGTAATCACATATTGAATGGAGTTGAGTAGCTCCGGGTCGCCCAGCGTTTCTGAAAAGTCGGTGTCGTCGTCGCTTCGGAGTCGGGCATTGAACTGTTCCAGTTTGCCGCGTTTTCGCTCGTAGCCCATCCACCGCTTCTCGATGGGATTCCACAGGCGTGGGCGGTGAAACCAGTAGAAAATGCAGGGTCGATCGTCCCGGTAGGTATCATTGAGTGTTGCCACGGCCGTGCGCAGACGCTCGAGAATCGCCTCATCGCCGGGCATCACCGGTTCGTGGGCGTCGGGAAAGTCGGTGAGCAGCGCGAAAAACAGATTGGGGTCGCGATTGCCGAGGTAGCGGATTTCCATGGCCTCCACCAGCTGATCGACCGCTTCCACCTTGCCCACCAAGGTCGGGACCACCACCATGGTGCGGTGTTGATCGGGCACTCCCCTGGAGAAGTCCAGGCGGGGCAGGACGCGTGGGGGCAGCAGGAGCGTGACCCCCAGGTGGGTCAGGGAGAGGGCGAGTGCCGAAGCAACTGCCAGCAGCGGAAGGGTCAACAACCACAGACGCCAGTCGCCGACCAGTTCAGTCCCCCGGAAATCAACTCCCAGCGTCAACCATACCGCCAGCATGGCGACCAGGGTGAGCAGTCCGGTCGGTACAAAATACAGTGGCAGACACCCGCGGCGGCCCAGGCGGCACAGTCGCGCTCCCCAGCTCGGCCGGTAATTGACGGCCTGCTCCAGCACAGGGCGGCCCCGGTCGACCAGGTAGTAGCCGACATGAGCCCGGCGGTCCTCAAGGCCCCATTGAGCGCCCGCCTCCTGGGCCAAGGACGCCGCCTCCTGGGCCACAGCCCGCTCGTCGTAGGCACTGCGCCGGGCAATGTCCTCCACTACATGTCGGTACCGGTCCCGGGTGGCAAAATCCTGTTGTACGTCATCTTCGCGAAGGACCGCCTCCACCAGGCTGAGCTCCTCAACGTACAGCGTCCAGTCGGTGGCATCGATAAAACGCAGGCTGCCGATACTGTTGGCGATGGACAGCTGGTTTTCGGCGGCCAGACGGCTGTCCGCCTCGGACAGTCGGGTGGCGGTAATTCCCTGCGCCGACAGCTGTTGCTCCACCCAGGTCTGCACAAAGGCCAGCGTCGGGCCCTGGGCCTTCAGGCGATCATAAAATTCTTCCACAAAGGCGGCGGTCAGGGGCACATCCGCATTGGCAAATTCGGCCAACAGTTGGGTCAACTGTCTGGGGTCACTCTCGGCTGTGGTGAGCATACGGTCGGCCCAGCTGATGGCGGCATCGCGCTCCTGGCGGCGCTGGGCGATGCGCAGTCCGACACGGCGCAGATTTTCCAGAAGCGCCAGCTGCAGCATGGTCGGAAATGCCCACAGCTCCCCGATCTTCAGCGGTTCCACCGTCTGATAGGCGGCAATAAACCGGGTCGCATTGTCCTGATCCACCCGGCCATCCATATGGGAAATCAACTGCAGTGCCAGATCATAAATGCGGGGGAAGCCGGCCGAAAGGCCGTTGCTCAGGCGCGGTAGCTGGCGGCTGTAGCCGCGCGGAAGATGACGGCGGACGAGCGTGATCTGTTGTTCAATCAGATAATAGTTGTCAAGCAACCAGGTTTCGGCCGAGACCACCGGTTGGCCCAGAGCCACGGCGCGGGTGACCACGTCGTAGGCCTCGTGCAGAACGCGCGCATTGTCCGCCAGGCGGGGCAACAGCTTGTCGGGCCCCGGCTCCGTATCGATCTGATGCTGGCCTGCCAGAATAACGGCGTGGCGGGTCATCTGGTCGATGCTGAACAGGGCGGAACGCAGCAACTCGGTATCCCGGTCGTGACGCAGCGAACGACGCGTGCGTGACGCCAAATCGAACTTTTTGATAGTGATGACGGACTCCTTGTTGGCTTCTGAGGCTGAACACCGCAGAGTTCAGTTTGCGCCGCAAATTCGGTCCCGTCTGTGGGTTGCCGAACCGATGGGTTCCGGTTTACACCGGCAAAGCGCTGTGGCATCGTCAAGTATTTGGTTGCACTCGAAAAATGACGGTCGCCGGACATCGATCCGCCGATCAATATTGGTGGGTGCGCCGCTGAGTGAGACCTCTGGTCATGAAAGACCTGATCCGCCAATTCGGGCGCCTGCGCCTGTTGGCACTGGTGCTGACCTATCTGCCGTTCGTCGCCATTCCGCTGGCCGGGCTTGTCTGGCTGTGGCAGACCGGCCACATGGGGCACTGGCTGTTGCTGTTGGCGCTCTGCGGTGGCCTGGCGATGCTGTTGCAGTGGTGGCTGGTATTCAACGATAAGCGCCGGGCCTTTGAGTTTCGGACGCAGCCGGACAGCAACTGGTCACCGACCGCCGAGGGCGCCTGGGCGCAGGTCGAAGATCTGGCGCAGAGCGCCGACCCGGCCGACTATTCCCTGAGTGAGGGCTCGGCGCTCTGGCTGCTGGCCCAGAACACCCTGGAGCGGGTGGCCGGGCATTTCCATCCCGAAAAAGAGCGGCCTCTGCTGGAACTGACCCTGCCCCATACGCTACTGATCATCGAGCGGGCCAGCCGCGAATTGCGCAAGGAGATTGTGCACACCCTGCCGTTCAGTCATCGGCTCAGTCTGGGCAACCTGGTTCAGGCGCGCCGCCTGCAGCAGACCGCCGCGCGTTACCACAACGCCTACCGCGTGGGGCGGGCACTGGTCAGCCCCGCCACGGCGATTTACAAAGAGTTCAGCCGAGCGGTGGGTGGGCATATTCTGGATTACGGCAGTGACCGGCTACAGCGCTGGTTGCTCCAGGAATATGTGCGCAAGGTCGGGTTTTACTCCATTGAACTGTACTGCGGCAATTTGCTGCTGAGCGGCGAGCTGGTGGGCGCCGAGGGACAGCCCCTGCAGGTGCTGGTGATCGGCCCCGCCCAAAGCGGTAAAACCAGCCTGATCGACGCGCTTGGCGGCGGCGAAGCGGAAGCCAGCCCGGAGGCGAGCGACAAATGGATCACCGCCCACCGGCTCACTTCCGCCGACTGGGGCGAACTGGAGCTGTGGGACACGCCCGCCTGGAAAAACCTGCCCCGGCGCCAGGCCCGACGGGCGGTGGCGGCGGCCGATACCATCATCTGGGTGAGCGATGCGGCGCAGATGGACACCGACTATGACGCCGAACAACTGAAGCGCCTCAAGCGCTGGCTGGGCCACCGCGCCGGCCAGCCCGAGCCGCCGCTGCTGGTGGCACTGACACACTGCGAACAGGAAGATCCATCGCAGCTGCAGTCCAATGTCGCCGCCAGGCTGTCGGTGGCGACGGAAAACATCGTCATGCTCTCCCTCGCCGATCCCCTCGCTACCCAGGCCCGTGAGCAATTACACGCCGCCTTCGCCACCCATCACGCCCAGGCCGTGCGCAGCCACTACTGGCGCTACCTCCACCGCCAGCGCCGGGCGGAAAATCGCGAGCTGGCCGGGCGCCAGTTGCGCCACGCCGCCGGCAATGCCTGGCGCGCCGCGCGCGGTGTCTTTCGGCGTAACAAGAAGCGGTAGCGCCTTCAAGTCTCGGTGGAAGTCACCACCGAATTCCGCAGCTATCAAAGCCAGGGGGAGGGTGTAGTGGTCATCTAGTGCGGAGGTATTCCTCGCAATCCTCAGCAGACAGAGGCTTGGCATATAAAAACCCTTGTCCTGCATCACAGCCTAACCTTTGGAGGTGGCTTTCCTGTTCCTTGGTTTCAACTCCCTCTGCCAGTACATCCAGTCCCAGGCTGTGCCCCATTTTGATGATCGCCTCGGCAATCGCTCCACTTTTCTGGTCGCCTGCCAGCGCCCGAGTGAATGATTGGTCAATTTTTAATCGGTGGAGTGGAAATTGATTCAGGTAATTCAGGCTTGAATAACCGGTTCCAAAGTCGTCGATGGCAAGTGTGACGCCCAATTCACGAAGCGATTTGAGCTTTTGAGTAACCTGGTCGATGCCTTGCATGACCACGCCTTCGGTGACTTCCAGCTCCAGTAAGTCGGGCTGTAGCTCTGTGCGTAAAAGCACGTCGCTTATCCGATCACAAAAATCAGCCTGGCTGAATTGATGGGCCGAAATGTTCACTGCGATAGACCCTTTCGTTAAGCCCATAGACACCCAACGAGCGTGCTGTTTGCAGGCCGTTTCCAGTACCCAATTGCCGACTGGGACAATTAGCCCGCAGTCCTCCGCGATAGGAATAAATTGACCAGGAGAAATTAGCCCAAGGGATGGATGCTGCCATCGAACCAACGCCTCCAGGCCGAGAACATCGCCCGTACTGAGGGAAAGTTGTGGTTGATACATGAGAAACAGTTCATTACGTTCTACAGCACGGTGCAAGTCGCTTTCAAGAGTCAAACGGTCCAACGCGCGCATATTCATTTCAGGCGCGTAGAATTGATAACGGCTGCGGCCCAATTCTTTGGCAATGTACATGGCCGCATCTGCATTACGCAGTAAGGTTCCCGCCTCCTCTCCATCGCGGGGAAAACACGCTATCCCAATACTGATGCCCAAGATAAGTTCGGTTTTTTCCAGAATAAATGGTGTGGCCATGACAGTGAGTAGCTTATCCGCAATAAGAGCCGCATCCTGTTCTTTCTTAATCCCCGTTAGCGCCACGATGAACTCGTCGCCCCCTTGCCGGCTTACCGTATCACCGGAGCGCACGCAACTGGATAGCCGCTTTGCAACCTCCTGTAGAAGCTGGTCGCCCAAGGCATGCCCAAAGACGTCATTTACGTGCTTAAAACGATCCAGGTCCAGGAAGAGTAGGGCGACTTGTTGATCATTCCGCTGGGCGTGCGACAGCGCCACGTTGAGCCGATCGGTTAAAAGCAGCCGATTCGGTAAGTCTGTGAGCGGGTCATGAAGCGCCATATGACTAAGCTGTTCGTTAGCCCGTTGGCGCTCAGCTGCAGCACCAAGGATATTGGCAACCCCTTGCAGAAAACAGACGTCATCGCTCGAGAATTTACGGGGTGTATCGGCGTAAGCGCCAAGCACGCCGACAGGTTGTTCGATTCCGCCCACCAGAACATCGACACCGCTGATAACACCATGGGATCTATGTAGTTCGGACGAAGCGAATCGCGAAGCTTCACTGAAATTATGAATGATGACTGGCTCGTGAGATGTAAGGACCGGATAAGTTTGTGTCTGTTCCCTTGGGTCTGCCACTTGGCGGCCAATCCAGCCAGCTTTCCATCCGATGCCCGCTTTTAGTACCAAAGGTTTTTGAGGTCCGTCCAGTAGAAGAACGTTGCTAAACTCCACGTTCAGGCCTTGTGTGATTGTTGATGCAGCTTCCGTATATACCTCGTCGAGACTCGCGGCAGACAATGCAAACCGTCCAAGCGCGGCGACAAGCAGTTGTTGTTGTGCCCTTGCGTGTAGCGCCAGTTCGGCATGTTTTCGTTCAGAAATGTCCTGAACCGTGCCAAAAAAACCTACGATTTCGTCATTACTATTTTTCCTCGGAACCCCGACTATCTGGACATAGGATGCTTTGCCGGTGTCTCCTTCCCTTGTCCGCAGGTCAAATTTTTGACTTGCGCATGGCGCGGTCTCCAAACTAACCATTTTTGTCAAAAGATCTGCGCTTGCAGAATCGTAGAGAATCGCAATTTCATGGAAGGATTGTGGGGGGCCAAGCCGGCGGTCTCTTCCCAATATCCCATAAAGCGTCTCTGACCAGGTAGACTCTTCTGTTATGATGTTGTATTCCCAATCCCCGATCTTTCCGACCTGCTGGGCCTCATCGAGGCGCTCCTGAGTTCGCTTGAGATCGTCAATATCCGTGCAAGTGCCGAACCATTTGACGATATTGCCTTCAGCATCGCGCATTGGAAGGGCCCTGCCGAGCATCCAGTGGTAGACCCCGTCCCACCGGCGTAGCCGGTATTCAATCTCATAGGGTTCGCCGCTGTTCGTCGCTTGAAGCCACCGCTCGGCCGCACGGTCCCGGTCTTCTGGATGGAAGGGCGGATTCCAGCCAAATCCAAGGCTCTCTTCAAGTGTCAGTCCTGTGTAATCCAGCCAGTGTTGATTGAAGTCGACGTGCCATCCGTCGGGGCGGGTAACCCATACAATTTGAGGCATCGTCTCAACCAGAGTCCGGAATTCCGCCTCGCTTGTGCGCAACGCATCCTGAATTTGGTGGATTTCTGCTTGCTTATCGTTAAATAGCATGACAGCTAATCATTTTCATTGCCTCAATGGAAAACCCTAATAGTGCAGTCTACACCCTGCTGGGAAGAATACACCTCTCAATTAACCCCTTTCGGTGCTCCTCTGGAGGAGAGCTGTATGGCGCATTAATCCCTGTATTCTGGGTGGCTACGCCCAGGCTGTCACATGGACACCTGGCCCGGCCTCTACTCAGCTCACGGCTCCGACCGACACACGATTGCCGCCTGAGGTCTTGCTGAAGTACATGGCTCTGTCGGCGAGGTCGAGAAGCTCCTCGACGCAGTCGCCGTGCTCGGGATAAAAGACTATCCCTACGCTGATGGATTGCTGGTCGTCCTTCACGGCATTGATGAGTCGCTCCATCATATTCCTGCCGCCTGCCGGATCGGTGTCGGGAAGCAGCATCACGAACTCATCACCGCCGTAGCGTGCCAGGACGTCGTAACTGCGCTTGCACGCCTCAAGCCTTTTCGCCACGGCCAGGATGGCCCGGTCACCGGTTGCGTGTCCCCCGTTGTCGTTGATGCGCTTCAGGTTGTCCATGTCGATGACGATCACGCAGTAGGGATGCTGAGAACGCCTGGCCATTTCGTGAATCGGCTTGACCAGATCGTCGAAAGCGCGTCGGTTGAGCAGGCCGGTCAATGGATCCTGGCTGGCCATCTTCAGCAGGGTGCGGTTGGAGACCTGGATGGCATCGGCCAGTGCGGCGGTGAGGTAGCCGACGATCAGCAGGGCAATGACACTGGTACCGACCGGTGCCAAGTTGGTAGTGGCCAGGATGTCGGTGCCCAGGACGTGGAGTAGCAGCAGCTGGCATGCCGCAATTGCAGCCACCTCAAGCATCGTGACCATCACTCCCAGTGTCAGGGCGCTGGTGACTACCGCGAGCAGGTAAAGACTCGCCAAAGGGCCTGTCACCCCCTCGGTGCTGTAGAGAAACCAGGTAATGAAGGCAATCATGACCCAGGTGTGTATGGCCAGTAACCAGCGCTGCCTTTCACCGAAGAAGCGTAAACGGCTGGCCAACAGGCTGAAACCGAAATAGCCAAAGGTCCCTGCCAACACTAGCAGACTTCCTTGGGCGGGAAGGCCCATGATCACCAGGTAGAGGATGACGATCGTGACCAGCAACCACTCGATCTGATGGAGGCCGGCGGAGAATCCCTGAATCTGCACGCCTTGGGGGTCCCACCTCAGGGGTGGTAGGGGAGCTTGATCAGTCATTACATCTTGTCTCGCTGCTCGAATGGTGGTGAGTACAGTAGGGTTCGTTGGACCTTTAACCGAGGTAGTTGGGTAATCAGGGCATCGTGACGAGCGTTTTCCTCTACCAGGAAACCTATTCCCTCAGGTATCAGGTCCCCAGCGGCTGAGTAACGCCAAGGCGTCATCGGCCGCGACCGGGTAAGCTGAACAGGCAGTTGTGTGGCGCATTAATCATTATTGGCTAGTGTAGTGCCTGGTTAGAGACAGTGCAAAGGGGAATCTATTCTGTCGTGTTGTTGTAGGTGCTCTTTCGGTATTCCAGACTCCGGGTTGGTATTCCAAAATATAGCATTGGGTGCCATGGAATACCTTGGAGGCCGGATGTCACTGGACGTTATCGGACTTCAGGGGACCTGAAAACCGCCTAAGTGCCTGATTTCAGGCACAAAAAAAGACGTCCTGGGACGTCTTTAGATGTGGTAATGGTGGAGGCGGGGGGACTCGAACCCTTTCAGGCACCTGCTCAGTATTATGCAAAGTAACACTATATTTTTAAAATCAAAGGGTTACGGATCGGTCTAACCCTCTTTTTGGCTCTATTTACCTCACTTTTTTCGACACTATTTCGACTTCATATTGTGGGTATTGTGTTTTTGTACAGTATTGTTTACTATAAACCCTCAATTAATATTAGCCTTGTTTTGGGCCAAAATAAAATCAATAAAAACAAATACTTATGTTTCTATTGTTTGGGTTTTGTGATTATCCGCATTTCGCCAAATGAGCTTATTCAATTACTTCACTATATTTTACGTACTACCACTTTAAAGTGTTTCTGTTGTCACTTAAGATACAGATATCGCTTTTAATGTTTATTGAAGGTTATTAAAACCGTATTAATTATGTCTTTGCGCGATAAAGAACGCTTGTCCAGGATCGTTGAAGCTTTCGCTTATATAGCGGAAAGGGCTCCTGCGAACAAGAAAAATATGTACAACGTGCTTAAGGTGTTTTATCTGGCCGATAAATTGCACATGGAGCGCTACGGTCGTTTCATCTTTGACGACAGTTATTCCGCTATGGAGCGTGGCCCTGTTCCTTCAGCCGCATACAATCTTATAAAGGACATTAGAGACGGAAGGCAGTTGCCGTTCGATATTGATAGCCCTGTTAAGCTTGGTGCGCGTCACAAAGTAGTGCCTTTGAGGCATGCAGACGAAGACTATTTTAGTGGATCAGATTTGCTGTGCTTGGATGAAGTAATCGAACTCAGCTCTTCTAAAGATTTGGGAGATCTGAGTCACGATGTTGCATGGGCGAATGCTCCTCGTAATAAGTTGATGTCTGATGAAAGCATTCTTTCTACTATGCGGCACAGTAAAGAACTCATTGAGCTGCATACAAACCGGCACCCTTAGTGTGGCTAAAACAGTACGACGGATTGCACTGAGGACCATATGCCGGAATCTGAAAACCCCTTCGAAGCCCTTTTTCTGAACCAACTCCGTGTTGGCACTGTAATATATAAGTTTTGCGATTTTACCACCCCTCCTAAATTCAAGTTTCTAGTTGTTGCCTCCGTTGACCCTAGGCTTCTGGTCTTGTGCGTTAACTCAGAAATCAATACATTTTATATAAGAAACGGAACGGATCGGTTTCATGTAGTGGTTCCTGTGTGCGACCACGATTTTCTTGTGTACGATTCATATGCATGCTGTGTAGAAGCTCATGCGGCGTTTGATATTAGCGATTTGAAGCAGGAAATTCTTGAAGACTATAATCGTATAGTTAAAGGGTTCCTCACTGATGAATGTCTAGAAGAAATCTACAATGCGGTTAAAAGTAATGATGTGATTCGAAGAGGCTATCAAAAAGAAATTGTCGCTTCTATTGAACAACAGCTACCTCATCTTACTTCCACTCTTTCTGAGTAATTTTGCCAATTATTAAAGTTTTTGAGATATATTATGGGTGCAGACGTAGAGCATAAATTCGAAGGAGGTTTTCTTCTTGATGAGGTAAAACTAAGAAAAATAGTTGACCTTATAGAGAGCAGGACTGGGCGGTCGACCGTTGAATTTAAAGTACATAGGGGGGATTCTTACTCTTATGTAACGTCAAATGCTGATGATGTGGCAGATGAAGATAATGACGACTGGAGGGCTATTACAAAGCTTCAGATCTCCATAACCGAAGATTCTCCGAAGTTTTTCATGCTAACATTTTCTGAAAAAGGCATTTCTTTGCATATATCTGGCGAAGATAGAGATTCTGTTTATTTGATATTCTCTGATTTGAGGGGCTACATAAATAACGAAGTACTCACGAAATTTCCTTTCACTGACCATGCCTGGTGGGTTTTGTCGAGAGTCCTCTTCGTTGGGTCTTTTCTTGCGGTAACCTATTTTGTATTTGACGATCAGATCAATAAAAACCCAAGTCATGCCATAAAAGCCCTAGAGTCAAACGACATTTCGGCAAAACTAAATTATTTGATTTCTGAAAAGATGGATCAGATGGTGAGCGCTGCAAGTATTTACTGGATTATTCCTGTTATGTTGATCCCTATTTTTTTCGGCTCAAATATATCAAAAAAAATGTGGCATCTAATTTTTCCAACTAACGAGTTTCTTTTTGGTAAAAGAAAGGTGATTTACGAAAAAAGAAGGTCGTTTATGGAAAAGATCTTTTGGGGTGTTATTGTTGCCGCCGTCGTTACTGGTGTGGTTGGTTTTTTTGTTACTAAGCTAGCCGTTTAGCTGCGGTTATCGGTTGATCCTCTTTTCTATAAAACGCATTGTTAACCGTTTTTTCAATATCATGAGCTGATACCACTTTTACAAGTCGTCGTATGCATCTTTCTCGGTTTTTTTATGGTGCAGATCATTCACAAAAGATATGTTTGTAGACATCACTACAAATATCGCTTTGAGCTGCAAAAAACACAAATAAAAAACAAAAGATATGCCAATTGATTTTATTAACTGAAGGTTTTCAGTGTATAGCTTTGAGGGTGAGAACAACAAATACGACAAGTTAAAAATCAACGTAGAAGATATCACGAACGCGGAGGTTAAAACTATAAGTACCAGATTTTCTATTCTATTTGTTTCTCCTGTTGGAATTATTTTCACATTCCCCGGCGACGTATAAGCCGCAATCGCTTGAGGATAAGAATAGGCAATCCATATTCCAGACAGAGTGAAAACAGCTGCAGATATATTTTGCAAAGTGCTAATAATTGGCTTGACGTCAGTCACTGTAACGCCTTTGGTAGCAAAAAAACCTATTAGCGCACTAACGCCAATATACACAGAATGAGAAAGCACTCTGCTTTTAAGAAAGCTGAAAAACGACTTAAGAAAGTCAACCACTTCCTGTGAGTTTTTCATTTCTCGCCAACTGCCTCTTTAACTCCACTTTCTTGATTGTCATGCAAAATTTGCTGTAGAAGGTCGTCTCTGAGGTTCAACACTCTAGATAACACCGTTGCAGCAGAATGATAATTTTGGTTGCCTTTTAGAATCGGCAGCCTTATTTGCTCTCTTGTTACATATCTACTAAACCACTTTGTGGTTTCGCTTCCTACTTCCTTAAACCCTATGTCATTCCAAAAATTTGAGGGATCATACTCATCGTGGTGAACTTTAATTATTTCGGCCACTTGCTTTGTTGAAAGCTCGGCCTCTTCAATAATCTCTATGCGCTTAGAGTATTTTTTCTTACTTCTAACTTTAGACCAAAGCTCGAAAACAGGATCTTTGTCGTCTTTCTTTTCGGTTGATATTGTATCCCTAACGACAATGTGGCTTATTTTCTGCGCAAGTATAGCTGCGCTCGCCTTGTCTGAATTTAGCTCCTTCGTATTCGCCTCCAATCTAAATGTTAAAGCGTGTTTTTCGTCTTCCGTTTTATAGGTTACAGTCTTCTTACTTATTAGTTTTCCCGTTAGAGGGTTTTCAATATCGCTCTCTTTTACAACTTTTCTGGGGTGGTTGATTCTGTAGTCAATGCATCGCTTAATATACAGGCACACATCTTTAGTAGCAGCGCTTGAGTGCCCAAAATTTATCGTGGCGATAATGTTTAAGCTGGGAATAAACCAGTAATACATGGGCTGACCCAGAATTGCGCTTTGGCCATCAACTTTTGGGTCTATTTTTATGGAATCTCCAGAGTCTTGTTCCACTTTTGCATCTGGAGATATGCCCGTAACGTGCCCGCTGTCATCTCCAAAACGTTTCCAGAGGACCATCAAGACGTCGCCGGTGCTATTGTCTCGTGCTATGTTTTTGCAATAGATTTGGGGTCTCTTAGGGTGAGTTGTCACGTCCCATGGAATGGTTTGGCTGAAGTCACGATCTTTTACCCAGTGATAGAAATCTCTCGCAACCTGTCCAAGGGAGCCCTCAATGTGCTTATGATCCCCACCTACACACCTATAAAGTCCGCACTCTTTTACGTCAAAGAAGCTTATTAAGGCCTTGTCCATATTTCATCCTTTTTAACTGCACAGTTTTTATTCGTTAATGTCCGTGACATCTATTTTTAGAGAATATTTTGTATGGTCAATTTCAAACGAGACCTACAACCGATGTTCTTTTGTTTGTCATCTCCCTTTCCTCTTCCAACGATTGGCAACCTTTGCCGCGATTAACCGACCTTCCCTTGAGTCCCTAAGCGCTCCTTCGCCTCCTTCGCCATTGGGCTTATCTGTCCCGCTTCCGGCAATTCTTCACCGAACACTAACCAATACTTGAACTCGGGAAAGCAATCAGCAATTGCTCTTAACTCGCCCGCTCTCAAAGCAACCTTTCGACGTTGAACGTCGGCAAACCTCGCATAGTCCACTCCCGCTTCTTCCAGGACTGATTTTTTGCTTCGGTCTGTGAATTTAAACAATAGGGCAAGCCTATCTATCTCGTCCATACGATATACAAATACATTTTGGAACTGTTCCAAAAATATGGAATAATTCCAACTGTTGATGGTAAACCGCTCTGCAAAGATACGCGGTCGTTAATGTGAAACATAGTGAGACAAAGCGCATGGACTTTCAAGAACTGGAAACAGAAACCCTGAAACACGCGCCCCCGGTCCTGCCCTGGGTCAAGTTCGCCGAATGGATCGGCCTGGGCGATGAACCCAAAGTCGTCAGAGGCTGGGTCGATCGCGGCTACGTGCCCACCCTCCGCATCGGCAAACGCGTGATGATCAACGTCGAGCTGTTCCGCCACCAACTGCTGGAGGACGAGTAATGGACACCCTCACCAGCCGCATCTACGCCCTGCTCTCGGAAGTCATCGGCACCGCCCTGATACTGGGCCTCTCCGGCGAGGTCCACACCACTGTGCACTATGACACCCGCGCCGGCTTCCTGAGCCTCAACGTCTACCCCGTCGGCGCTGGCCCGGACGAGAACCGCAACCGCGTCACCGTCCTGGTCACCGAAGACGACGACACCCGACACAAGCTCCAGACCCTGGACGCCTACTTAAGAAACGTCATCCGCTACGGCTACATGCCTTTCTGCGGCTTTCCGCCCCTGGCGACCGTGCCCCGGTCTCATTCATCCAGAACTGACTGGGAGACGTCGAGCCCCGCGAGACAAGGGCGCGTGAGCGCGAACCTGTGGGCAACCGGCGAACG
>NZ_JBCAQT010000022.1:0-23109 GCF_038419845.1 Marinimicrobium sp. C2-29 | reverse complement strand
CGAGCGTCCCAACATGGCGCTCGGCGGCTTTACGCCGAAACAGAAGTTGGCCACTGTGGCCTAACTCTACTTATGGCCCCTGTTAAAAATGGGGGGATTACCCTGGCAAGCGCTTCTTTCAGCCTTTGCTCAACTCCAGTCGATCATATTTTCCAGCAAGGGCGTGGCTTTCAGCTCGTAATGGCTTCTGAACGTCGGCTCTGATGCGTCGGGTAAGGGTCGCATTTCAATCAGACCGAACCACTCAAACAGTGGTAACGGGCGCAGCAAAATCAGCTCTTTCACCGCCTCGCCCATTTTCCTATAAGGGGTTGCCTCCACCTCTTCGAGCAACACCGGAAACGCCTGAAGCTGCGCTTCCTCGTAAAAACTGGAAGGGCGCCATTGGTCGCCATAGAGGTGCAAAAGCCAGAGCAGGAAGGGTCCGGTGGTCTGAATGCCCGTCGCCTCTTCCTGGCCGGCCACATAGGACCAGTTGAAGTCCCGCAACATGCACTGGAACAACGCGCCGTACAGCGGGTCCCAACCCGACTTTTCCAGCTCGCGCTGCCACTTTTTATTCAACGACATTTTGGTCTTTTTGAGATCAAAAAGCCCGGCCAACTGCGCCAGTATCCGGGCAATGTGCACCGGATTAATATCTTCCTCACTGCGAACGCTGCCTCTAAGGTGGCTCAGGGGATCGTGAGCAAGCTCGACTCCCGTCATCATCTGTTTGACCATCGCCAGCGGCAGATTACCTTTGGGCGTCAGTTTGATATCACGCTCCGCTAGCTCCGCCACCAGCGGCTTGAGCAAACGGATGATCGGGGTGCCCTCAATGTAGGGGCTGCGATAGGACCAGGTAATCCAGGGCGCATCCAGGGTTTCATACAGCAGGCTGTGCGTTCGCTCCGGGCTCAACCCGTGAAAGTCATCAAACAGGGGCTGACGTTGCTGCTGCTCCATTATTTCACGAACCGCTTCCGTGACCGCCTCTTCGGAGTCAATGCCCTGGGCCGACAGGGTCTCGCGGATATCGTCGATCAGATCTTCCAGGACACTTTCGTCCCGATCCTCGCGGTCGAAGTCGCTCAGAATTCCGTTCACTTCGTCCAGATCCACAAACGTCGGGTCGAGTGGCTCACCACCGAGCCACTCAAGCATTGACGCGTAGTCGGGATGCTTGGGGTCTCGCAGAATCTCCAGCAGCCGCGCATAGCCGGGCGGGCCGCCGACATCCTCCGGCGGGCAGGCACCGACCGCCTTTTCACAGCTGGGCACGGGCGCATCGCCCACCAGCGGCAGGCTCTTTTCCAGCAGGATTTCATGCGCCCAGCCATCACCAAAATCATACTCATACCGAAGAGTCTGTTTCGGTTTGCGCAACACCCTGCCCAGGGTAACGCTGTCTTCATCCTTTACCTTCATCAGGTCATCGTCCACATCCGCCGGCCCATAGAGCGCCCCGTTGTCCGCCTTGAACAGATGCAGATGGCGATCAAACCAGCCCATGGCGACCTGGAGGATGCCGTGCAGCTGGCCGAGCGTGGTCTCACTACTGAGCGTCAGGCGCCGCCAGATCGGCGGGTCAACGTCCAGCAGGGTGACTCTGATCTGGTAAAACCGGGGTTTTGCTAGCGCCATAGCGGATGCCCTGAAAAAGATTCTGTCTGGCAGGATAAGTAACCGGCCGGGTTAGCGCAAACCTTACCGCTCCCGGTCCCGCGTCAGATTCTTCATCCATAAACGTTTGCCAATGCGCCGCCACATAGGGACAAATTTGAGCACATCTTCCAGAAACATCAGTGCATAGATCAGCAGAAAAGGCCAGCCACCCCAGAAAATGGCCGCTGCAAAAATGGGCAGGCCCAGCCCCCACATGACCGTGACATCGGTAATCAACACAAAGCGGTTGTCCCCGCCGGCCCGCAGCACGCCAATGATGCGCATCATGTTCAGGATCTTCACCCAGACCAGCAGACAGAAAATGGTCAGCGTATGGCTGAGCAGGCTCGCGGTGGCTTCTT
Source organism: Marinimicrobium sp. C2-29 (assembly GCF_038419845.1). NCBI lineage: Bacteria > Pseudomonadati > Pseudomonadota > Gammaproteobacteria > Cellvibrionales > Cellvibrionaceae > Marinimicrobium > Marinimicrobium sp. C2-29. Next base: position 21,100 of record NZ_JBCAQT010000022.1, on the reverse strand, counting down.
CCACATGACCAAAGGCGCTCAGGATCCAGGGGCTCGCCAGCCAGAGGGCGAATGACAGCGTGAACACCAACATCAGGGTCAGCCGGACGAATATTTTATGCAGCCGCCAGGCCTCCTCTGTGCGGTCCGCGCCCAGGGCCCGGCCCACCATCACGGCGCAGGCATTGGCCAGCCCCACAAACAGGGCGAAGAAGGAGCTCTCGATGGGCACGATCACCCCCATGACCGCCAGGGCGTGAGTGCCGGCAAAGCCGGTGAGCACATGATAGGTGGCGTTTCCCAGGCCCCAGAGACCGTAGTTGGCCACCAGGGGCAGGGAGAAGCTGAGAAAACGGGCGGCCGGCTGCCAGGCCAGGGCGGGCCGGAACTGGGCCCAGCTCAGGGCAAAACCGTGGCGGCGACCGTAAACCCAACTCACTATAAACAGCAGTTGCAGCAGACGGGCGATCAGTGTGCCCCAGGCTGCGCCCGCCACCCCCAGGGCCGGGAACCCCAGGTGGCCGAAAATCAGAATGTAGTTGAGGCCAACATTGACGAGTATCGACAGGGCGCCGGCCACCAGCGGCATGGCGGTATTGCCCAGCGCGCGCAGTGAGGCTTCGTAGATCACAATCCACTGGGTCAGCAGCAGCGCCAGAGCGGTGATGGAGAGGTATTGGGCGGTCAGGCCCACCACCTCCGTATCGGGGTTGAGCCAACTCAGCCAAAGCTCGGGCAACAGACCAAAGAGCAGCAGAAACGGCACCATGGTCACCGAGCCCACCAGCAGAGTCACCGCCAGGGTGCGCTGGCAACTGGGGAAGTCACCAGCGCCACTGTACTGGGCGACCAGTACGCTGCAGCCGGTGGCCAGACCGCTCATCAACACCAGCAGCAGAAACTGCAGTTTGGCCGCCAGCCCCACTGCGGCAATGGCCTCCGAACCCAGGCTGCTGACCATGACCACGTCCGCCATGCCCAACAACGACTGCAACAGCATCTGCAGCGCGATCGGCAGCGCCAACAGCACAACGGTCCACCAGAAAGAGCGGGAGCGGGGCAAAGGGGTCACGGGCAGCGCTTCTCCTTGAGGATCTCCGGCGGGTCCTTGAATCAGTTGGGGACAGGCCACGCAGTTTACGCCTTCGCCCGGGCCGCGCAAATGGTTCCGTCGGCACAGACCCCTAGCGGCTTGAAAGGCGTGACCGAAGGGGCGACAATCACCGTCTTCGGTCAGCGCCGACCACCCTTTTCATCAGCCTCACGGCAAGGAATCCTCGATCCCCATGACTCAGACCACGACGACACTCGATGACCCGCCGCTGACGATCGACACCCTGCCCCCGCTCGATGACCAGCCCTGGAAGGCGATCAGCCCCCGCTACAAGACGGTGCTGCGCCTCCGAGTGTCGATGGTCGGACTGGCGCTGGCCCTGGCGCCCTGGGTACCGGTGGTCATGGTCGGGCACCCGGCGTCTGTCTGGCACCTTCTTCTGAGCGGGTCGGTACTGCTGGTGCTCGCCTTGCTGGTCTTCGTCTGGGTGCCGCGCAAGGTGCGGCGCACCCAGTATCTGCTGCGCCAGCTGGATGTGAACGTCCGCTCCGGCTACTGGTGGTACGCCACTCAATCGGCAGCCATCAATCGCATCCAGCATCTGGAGATCACCCAGGGCCCGCTCGAGCGACTCTGCGGCCTGAGCCTGTTGATCCTCTACACTGCCGGCGGTCAGCAGTCGGATCTGAAGATTCCGGGCCTGGAGCACGAGCTCGCCCATCGCATCAAGGCCCACCTGACGGAGCGGATCACGGAGGAGGAACCCCCGCATGGCGCCGACCACTGACTGGCAGCGTGTGTCGCCCCTGGCCATCGTATTTTTCTTTTTCAGGAGCCTTCCCCACCTGATCAACCTCTGGCCGGTAGTGATCGGGGGCTTTGCCGCCGGCGAGTCGGCGCGCGGGTATATGCTGGTGTACGGGGTCCCGGCGGTGGCGCTCTTCCTGCTGGCGGGCGCCACGCTGCAGTACCTGTTTTTTCGCTTCAGGCTCGAGCCGGAGCGCATTCAGCTTCAGACAGGCATGCTGCATCGCAAGCGCCTGACCCTGGATTTTGAGCGGGTGCAGGAGGCGGAAATTACCCACCCGTTTTATTTCCGACCGCTGGGGTTGGTGTCGCTCGGACTGGAGAGCGCCGGCTCGACTCAGCAGGAAGTGGATATCCCGGGCATCAAAGTCGGCACCGCTGAGTCTTTGCGTCAACACATCCTCGAGCGGGCCAAGTCGGCAGCCGGAGACAGCCCGGATGAGCCCTTGGCAGAGAGCCAAATGGAGCCTGTGGGCTATGAACTGCATCTGCCCCCGGCCGAAGTGGCCCGGTACGGGCTGATGCACAACGGCCTGCTGTTTCTGGCCCCCATCGCCGCGCCTCTGGGGCAATACCTGGGGCCGGCCATGGAACACTGGGTCGAATGGATACAGGGGCTGCCGCTGATGCGCGCCTGGGAGGCGACCGAAACCCTCGGCACCGTCTGGGTGTTTATCACCGTGGGGCTGGTGTCGATTCTGCTGGGGATAGTGGTGTTGTTTGCGGTATCGGCCGCCCTGGCGCTGATTTACTACTGGGATTACCGGCTGGTTCGCATCGGGGATCGCTTTCAGGCCCGATCGGGGCTGGGCACCCAGCGCACGCGTGGATTCCGGCTGCACAAATTGCAGAAAGTCACCATCAAGCAGGGAATGCTCGCCCGGCTGCTCCGGCGCTACACTCTGTCGATCAGCAAAGCCGGGGCCTTCGCCCGGGGCAATGCCCACGACAAGCAGCGCTTCATCATCCCCGTGCTCACCGAGGCGGGGCTGGGCCGGATGCGCGCCGAGTGCTCCCTACCCGACGCGAACTGGACCCGGGTGCACCCGCTTTACGTGCTGGGCACCACGATCGGCCTGGGAACCCTGTTGTTGCTGCTGGGGGGCGTTTCGCTGCTGCTGTCCCCGCTCGGGACCGGATCGGCCGTCGGGCTGTCCCTGCTCGCCTATCCGCTGGTGGCACTGATGGCCTGGCGCCACTGGCAGCAGCTGGGCTATTTTCTGGAGCCCGACTGGCTGGCCCTCCGACAGGGGTTCATCGGCCACAAAGAACAGTGGCTCCCGACCGGCAAGATACAGAAGCTGAAACTGAGCGAACCGCCGTTCCTACGCTGGTTGGGCCTGGCGCATCTGACGGTCTGGAGTACCGACGGCCCCCTGCTGGTGGCCTACCTGCCCAGAAGCGTGGCCACCCGCCTCCGGGACCAGCTGATGGCCCGCATCGTCAGTTATCAGAAGGCGTGGTTCTAGTGTGCGTTAGCGGTTTTTTTTGGCCCGTTTTTGCAGCCAGCGATCGAGCTGGTCGGCAAACTGTTTTCGGTCGGCACTGGAAAAGCCCGCCGGCCCGCCGGTCACCTCGCCGGCGTTGCGCCGCTCCTCCATCATGTTGCGCACCGCCAGCCGTTGGCGCACATTTTCGCGCGTGAAGGGCTCGCCCCGCGGGCTCATCGCCGCGCCGCCTTTTTCCACCACCTCGGCGGCCAGGGGAATGTCCTGGGTAATCACCAGATCGTCGGGCTCCAGTAACCGGACGATTTCATTGTCGGCCACATCGAACCCGGAACTCACCTGACGGGTTTTGATGAAAGGCGAGGGCGGGACACTGATCGGGCGATTGGCGACAAAGGTCAGGGGGACTTTCCAGCGACTGGCGGCGCGGCAGAGTATCTCTTTAACGACGACCGGGCAGGCGTCGGCATCAATCCAGATTTGCATAGTGAGGCTCACGAGGGCATTTGCCCGCATGGTAGCAAACTTGTGTTGGGGCGCAGAGATCTTTAAGCTTTTGCCGTTCGCGAATGGACGCGACGATCAATAACAACACAGGCAATAACAACACAAGGAACTCTTTATGCTCCCCATGCTCCCCATGCTCTCCAGGCCCACAATGCTCACCAAAACCACGGCAATGACGCGACTGCTTCTGGTCCTCACCACAATTGTGTTCGCCGCCCCTGCACTGGCGAAAACCACCCTGTTTGAAGTCTCCGATGGCGAAAGCCGGGTGTTGATTGGCGGCACCATCCACCTGCTGCACCCAAGCGAGTACCCCCTGCCCGAGGCCTTTGATGCAGCCTACGAGGAAGCCGACAGCCTCTATCTGGAAGCCGATCTGGCGGCGATCGAAGCTCCCGTTTTTGGCCAGCAGCTGATGCAGGCCATGGCCTACCCGGCAGGCAAAAACCTGAAATCGGAGCTGAGCCCCGAGACCTGGGAGCGGGTCAAAACCTACTCTGAAAAGAATCAGTTTCCGATCCAGCAGTTCCTCGGCTTCGATCCCGCCTTTGTCAGCATGATCATGACCGTGACGAAGGCGCAGAGCGAGGGGATTACCGACGGTGTCGACGAACATTACTACCAGAAGGCGAAGGCGGAAGGTAAGACCACCGGCCACCTGGAAAGCCCCGAGGACATTCTCGCCTACATGAAGGCCGTGACGGGTATCGAAGCCGACGCAGTCATGGAAGCCACACTGGTGGATCTGGAGCGCTTTGATGAGCTGATGGAGACCATGGTCGGCGCCTGGAAGCGCGGTGACATGCAGGCGCTGGACCGGGACCTGGGCCAACCCATGCGGGAGGAGGCACCGGAGGTGTACCAGACCCTGCTGGTCGATCGAAACGCAAAGTGGTTACCCAAAGTCACCCAGCTGTTCGAGCAGGAGGGCACGGAGCTGGTGCTGGTGGGATCCCTGCACCTGGCCGGCAAGGACAGTCTGCTGGATATGCTCGAGCGCGAGGGCTACAGAATCCGGCCCTACGAGGTTCAATAGCAACGGCCTCCCGGCTGTCGCTCACTTTTACACCCCCCCTGGCCCCACACCACTCGGGTGTGGGGCAGTCGGCGGATAAAACCCCTTTCTAGGTCTCTTTCGACGTCGGGTCGCTTTACATCCTCCGGCGAAGGCCATCGGTGGTAAAAATAAACTTCTTTTTTTTCAGTGAGTTACCGTGGTTGGCACGCCATCTGCTTTAACCAAGGCGATGCGTGCAACAGGGCCGTTCATGCAAGGAATTCGACCCAACCTTATTTGATGTTATAGGTGACCCCCATGAAAACGCTAGTACAAGGACTCCGTTACAGCCTGGCCGCATTGGCCATGATCTTTGCCGCTCAGGCCCAGGCGATAATGCTGGAGCCGGGTGATGCCGACTATACCAGCGACTCAAACAGTACACTACATGCTGGCGACGTCGAAACCATCTTTGGAACAAGTGACCTGGAACTGTTTTACAAATCGAACGTTGGCGGGAGCGAAGAGGGCCCTTTCGCAGGCTCCTACGACACCGAATACTCGGGTGATCCCAATGACGCTCTGATTTTCTACACTGGCGGCGACTCCATTGTCTGCCCAGAGTGCTACTTGGTAGTGAAAGATGGCGAACAACCACAATATCTGTTTGACCTTGGCTCCTGGGATGGCACCGCGAATCTGGACCTGCAAAACTTTTATGACGGTCCAGGGGGTGCGATCTCACACGTCGCCATCTTCGGAAAATCAATGGTCAACGTACCGGAGCCCAGCGCTCTGATACTGATCGGACTGGGAATGATAGGCCTGGGAATGGCCAGGCGTCGGGTAGCCCACTAAGGATGGAGGTCCGGCAGGGACGAAAACCCATATCAAGGATATGACAGCAAGCAAGGATGGAAACCTACATCACGGAGGATGTCTTTACAACGAAAAAGCCCGCAAGGAAATGCGGGCTTTTTTTATGTCGGTCAGTTCGCAAGAATCAACGGGCTGAACCGGGGGTGATTGAGCTCTCGCCCGGGCTGACCTCTGCGGGATCAAACCCCGGCAGTTTCACCTCGAGCGGGGGCGCCTCACCGTGCCAGTCCGCGTCCCACTCCACCTGGGGCCCCTCCGGCCCGGGCGTGATCCGGATGGAGAGCGAACCGAAACTGGTGGGCGCGGGCCCAAAGCGGATAGGCTGATCCTGCTCCAGCCAGCGCTTGGGAATACCGCCGCACAGAATCAGCCGGTTGCCTTCCTCGCGCACAAACAGGTTGCGCACCATCAGTACCCACTCGGCGGAGGCCCAGACGTGATGACCATCGCCCATGCAGCCGCCCCCGGTAGTCGGGTGTATGGCCTCGGGCCACTGGCCGGTGGGTGAGGCCAGGTCGGCCACGGCGTCCATCAGCTCGAGGTAGCGCTCGTCCCCGGCACGCAGCAGAACCTGGGCGACGTGCAGTGTCAGGTAGGCGTTGAGCCCCGAGTGGATCATGTCCTGATAGAAGGCGCCTTTGACAAAGCAGCGCTTGAGCAGAAACTCGACGGTATCGAGCAGGCGCGGGTCGTCGGCCGCACTCAGTTGCGTGGGGTAACCGGTCGCCAGAGAGCCGATGGCGCCGGCATCCATGCGCCGGTAGGGAGAGGCGGGCATGGCCGGCCGGTTCAGCCGCTGCTCACACTGATTCAGACTGCGCTCCACCGCCTGGGCGAAATCCTCCGCCCCCCGGGCAAACTCATGGCTCTGAGTGGGGTTCTCGTCGGAGAGCAGTTCGGAGGCGGCCTTCAGGCCGGCAATGCCCCAGAAGTCATCCCAGTAATAGTAGTCATTGGGGCCCAGATGCTCGGCACTGAACCCCGCCGGCAGCAGGCCCGCGTGGGGCTTGGCCAGTTTGTCACTCAGGCGCTTGCGGGTGATCCAACGCGCCCCTTTGATAATGGGCTTGAGCCAGTCCTGACTCGGCTTTTGACCGGTGAGCTGATAGTAGCGCTGCAGCACCCAGAGCACTTCGCCATTGGCGTCCCACTCGCCCTCCTGGGAGCGGAAATAACCGCTGGCCGTCTGCCGCTCGGGAAACCGGGCCAGGGCGCGCTCGGCACGCTCGGTCAGGCCCACACTCAAGAGGGCATTGATGATGAACGCCGCGTCGCGGAACCAGAAACGCTTGTAGGTGTAAGGCCCAGGGTACACATCCTCGGGCGAGTGCAGCACCAGCGAAGCCAGGGCGGCATCGTAGAGAAACTGGTAGTGAGGGTCGGGGCACTCCAGCTGCGCGTGCTGGCCACGCTCGCGCTCCCAGGCATCGGCCGGCAGCCGGGCCGGGGTGTCGGTCAGGGGAATGCTCGCGGTCATCTCCGTCTCTTCACCCGCCACCAGCGGGAAGAGGGCGGCGGCGGTCACCATGCCCACATCGCATTTGCCCGAGCTCTGGTCATCCCGGTCGGTCAGGTGAATGTGCACATCCCCCTGATGATAGTCCGACACATGGTGGCGCCGGGCCGGGGCACTGAAGCGGACGGTCTGCTCGCCATTGACGGTCCAGGCGTCGCGCTGCGGCGAGAGTTCCACCTTGTGAATGAAGCTGATGCCCTCGGGATTACTCGGGCGCAGCGCCAGTACCAGTGAGCCGTTGACATCGGCACGCGCGCGCAGGCGCAGCCTGCACACCGGAACGCCCTGCTCCAGTTCCACCCAGGCGCTACTGCTCAGCGCCAGCCCGTCGCTTTTGCTGTCGGTATCGACGCTCAGGCCATTGTCGAACACCTGCCGTTGCGTGGCATCGGGCACGCGCGAGGGCAACAGGCAGCGGCCATCGTCCGTCTGCAGCCAGCCGTCCAGCGACCAGCCATCGAAAAATGGCGTGAGCAGACCGCGTGGATCGACAATGGGCAGCTCGTCCACATCCGGATGGCCCACCGCCGTCCAGTTGCGGTTGCTGAGGTTGATGTGGGTGATGGAGAAAGCGCGGGGAATGAACGCCGGGTCCAACGGGTCAAACTGGCGCTCGACCCAGTAGGGCCAGACCCAGTCGAGATTGTGCTGAATCACCCGGCTGTTGATCAGGCCCCGGGCGTGGAATACCACGCCGGCGCGCAGCAGTTCGATGGGTTCGCCCACTTCCGAGGGCTGGGCGAAACCGTGCAGTTTACCGAGTAGGGCAATCGGATCCAGAAAGCCATGTCGACGCGCCGCCTGTTTGACCAGGTAGCGCCAGGGCAACCATTTCATCCAACTCAAGTAACCTCCTCAATGACCTCGTCTTTTCCGGTGTATTTGCGCAGGGCTCGGCGAGCCAGAGTATTCAGGTAAAACACGGCGGCCACGGTGGCCACAAATCCGGCACCGTAAATACTCCACTCGAGCGGCGTCCGGCCGGTCTCGCGCACTCCCAGGGTCGACAGGTCGGCGGCCAGCGACCCCAGATAGACATTGTGCAGCGAAAAGGGGATGTAGCCGATGGAACACCCGACCAGAAAGCCTTTGAACGAGAAGCTGGTCAGCCCGAACAGATAGTTGGACAGTTTGCTGGGGAAGAAGGGAATCAGGCGGGTGAGCAGTACCACCTTCCAGCCATGGGGGGCCAGCTCATCGTCGACCAGGCGCAAGCGTGAACGCGAGGTAATGAAGTTTCGCGCGCGCGCACCGAACAGGTAGCGCGCCATAAGAAACGCCAGAGCGCCGCCCAATACGGTTCCGATGACCACATAGAGTGTGCCTTCGAACACGCCAAAGACAAAGCCGGCGCCGGTGGTCAACAGGATGCCGGGCAACAACAGGATCATGGCCACGGCCATGGCGAGGATAAAGAGCAGGCCCGCCCAAGCTCCCTGAGCTTCAAACCACTGCAGCAGGACCACAATCTCTTCATGAATGCCAAAGGCATACAGCACCGCCAGCACGGCGCAGACGAAAGCGATACTGGCCAGCATCCCCACCAGAGGCGATTTTCTCCAGTGGGTTTTTTGCGTCGAGTCCGGATCCGTCATGGGTTTCGCCTTAAAAGGTGACCGGTTTGCAGTCGTCCCGTGCCACCTGCTTATAGAAATCACCCATGCCGCCCATGCGGCAGTTGTCGATCAGGCTGCTTTCATCCAGGCCACGCACCTGGGCGCAGGGTTTGCAGACAATAATCTCCGCATTTTTGTGGGCAAACACCTCGGCGAATTTGGGGCCCGGGCCACAGGGCACCATCTGCTCGTGCGCACCCTTGACCGCGACCGTGACCGCATCGTGAAACAACATGATGGTAACGGTATCGCCGGCCTCGAGTGCGGTTGCCGCAAAGATGAACGGTAAAGAGGCGCGTGTGGTATCGGTCGGGCCCCAGGTGGTGGAAATGGCGTAATGCATGATTCGTTCTCCCGCTGTTGGATTGTCTTTCACTGTACGTATGAATTTACCATACCAGCTCACACGGCCTTTGATCTAACACACAATCTGAGCCGGGGAACAGGGCCGGCGTCAGAATCGTCTGCCGGGCCACCCTTGGATCAGGCCATCGCCTGAATCGCTGTCAGCGCAATGGTGTACAGAATGTCGTCCACCGAGGCGCCGCGCGAGAGGTCGTTCACCGGTTTGCGCAGCCCCTGCAGCATGGGCCCGATGCTCACCAGATTGGCACTGCGCTGCACCGCCTTGTAGGTGGTGTTGCCGGTGTTCAGATCCGGGAAGATGAAGACATTGGCCTTGCCCGCTACCGGGCTGTCCGGCGCCTTGCTGGCGGCCACTGAAGGCACGCTGGCGGCGTCGTATTGCAGCGGGCCGTCCAGCATGAGGTCGGGGCGTTTCTCCCGGGCCAGCTGCGTGGCCTTGCGTACTTTTTCCACGTCGCTGCCCGAGCCCGATTGCCCGGTGGAGTAACTGATCATGGCGATGCGCGGTTCGATGCCAAAGGCCAGCGCCGAGTCGCCCGACTGGATGGCGATATCCGCCAGCTCTTCGGCGTTCGGGTCCGGGTTGACGGCGCAGTCACCGTAGATGACCGGCTGATCCGGCAGCAGCATGAAGAAAATGGAGGACACCAGCGCGGCGTCGGGCTTGGTTTTGATCAGCTGCAGGGCCGGGCGGATGGTGTTGGCGGTGGTGTGCACCGCGCCGGAAACCAGGCCATCCACATCTCCGCGAGCGAGCATCATGGTAGCCAGTACCACGGTGTCTTCCAGCATGGCTTCCGCCATGGGCTCGGTCAGCCCCTTGTGTTTGCGCAGGGCCACCATGGGCGCCACGTATTGGCTGCGAACGCTTTCCGGATCGATGATTTCAATATCATCCGGCAGAGTGACGTTATGGCTGGCGGCAACGCTGCGCACCTCGTCGGGCTTGCCCAGCAGAACACAGCGGGCGATGCCTTTCTGATGGCAGAGGGCGGCGGCCTGCACGGTCCGGGGCTCGTCACCCTCGGGCAGCACGATGCGCTTTTTGCCGGCCCGGGCGCGCTGCACCAGCTGGTAGCGGAAGGCCGGAGGGGACAGGCGTTTTTCCAGCCGGACCTGGCTGCGCTCGATCAGCCACTCGCCATCGAGGTCGGCCGCTGCGGCATCCATCACGCTGTTGATCCGCTCGATATCATCCGGCGGCACCTCGGTGTTCATATTATTCAGCTGCTGGGCGACCTTGAACGTGTTGCCCCCTACCAGCATCAGAGGCAGACCGGTCTTGAAGGCCGACTGGCACAGCGCCATGATGCCGGGCTCCGGTTCAATACCACCGGTCAGGACAACGCCCGCCAGGGGCACGCCGTTGAGCGCCGCCATGCAGCTGACCAGCAGAATGTCTTCCCGGTCGCCGGGGGTCACGATCAATGCACCCGCCTTGAGTGTGTGCAGCATATTTTTCATGGTACGGGCACAGACGGTGATGTTCTGCACCCGGCGCTCGAGTAGCTGCCCTTCGTTGAGCACCTCGGCCTTGAGGTAATGACTGACATCGGAAGTGCGCGGCGCCACCAGCAGCGGATTCCATTGAATCGCTCCCAGGCAGCGGAAGCGCTTGTCGGAAAACACCGGCAAAGAGGCAATGATCCGCTCCAGGCCGATGTCGGATGGTGCCTCCTCACTGGGCTCCTCCGTCGCCACAATCTGCTGGCTGTCCAGATCCGGCGCGCCCACCTTGTTTAGAACACAACCGAGCAGGCGGTGGTGGTTGAGCCCGCCAAAAAGGCTGGCGGCCATTTTGATCCGCTCATTCAGTTGCGCGGTACTGTCGGCGTTCTTGGCGGCCACCAGAATCACATCGGCATCCAGCGCGGTGGCCATATTGGCGTTGAGCTGGTCAATGTAGTTGTCATCGGCCAGGGGCACCAGGCCTTCCACAATCACCACTTCAGCCTCGCCGGCGGATTGCTGGAACACCTGGATCACCTCTTCCATGAAGGCGTCGGTCTTGCCCTGGGAGAGTTTCTCCTGGGCATGGGAGAGCGAGAGCGGTTCCGCCGGGCTCAGCCCGAGCGTGCTCCGGACCATGTGGGTAGAGCGCTCCGGGCCCCGATCAAAACTGCCGCGCTGGGCAATGGGCTTGCAGAAGGCGACGTTGACACCCAGCTGCTCCAGTGCCCGCACCAGGCCCAGGCAGACCGAGGTCAGTCCCGTGCCGGCGCCGGTGGCGGTAATAAAAAACGTGTGTTGCAAAGCGGGTATTCCTGTTGATTAAGAGTGAGTCAGGTTAAACGCATCCTGGGCGATCATCCACTCCTCACGAGTGGCTACCACCAGCGCAGTGGTGGACTCGCCAGTCGTAATGCGACCATGCTCGTCACCGTGCTGGCGGTTGAGCCGGTCATCGCAGACAAACCCGAACAGTGGCAACCGCTCCAACACCTGAGCACGAATGGGCGCCGCGTTTTCCCCTATGCCCCCGGTAAACACCAGGGCATCCAGCCGATGCAGGCTCGCGGCCAGGGCGCCAACCTGGCGCGCCAGCCGAAAACAGAAGACATCAATGGCCCGCTGGGCATCGGCATTGCCCGAGGCCGCCGCCTCGGTCAGGGTGCGCATATCATTGGATACGCCCGACAACCCCAGAAGACCACTGTCCCGATTAAGCATAGCGGTTATTTCTTTGAGCGTCAGACCCAGCCGCTCGGCCAGGTACTCGTGCAGGCCCGGATCGACATCACCGCTGCGCGTGCCCATGACCAATCCCTCCAGGGGCGTCATCCCCATGGTGGTATCCACCGAGCGGCCATTGCGCACCGCCGTGGCGCTGCAGCCATTACCCAGGTGCGCGGTAATCAGCCCGTGATCCGCGGGATCGAGCTCCAGCCGCCGCACCGCCTGACCCGCCACGTAGTGGTGACTGGTGCCGTGAAAACCGTAGCGGCGCACGCCCTGCTCGCGATAGAGCCCAATGGGCACCGGATACAGATAGGCCTCCGGCGCCAGGCTCTGATGGAAGGCCGTGTCGAAGACCGCCACCTGGGGCACCTCGGGGTAGAGTGACTGCATGGTGCGGATGCCAAGGAGGTTGGGGGGATTGTGCAAGGGCGCCAGACTGGCGCACTGGTCGATACCGGCAATGACCGAATCATCAATCACCACGGATTCGGCAAAGGCCTCGCCCCCGTGGACCACCCGGTGCCCGATGGCCAGGGGCTCACCGATTGCCTCCAGCAGCTGATGCACCTCGCCCAGCGCGCCCTCATGGTCCTGGCCGGGAATTTCCCGGCGTTGCTTGTCGTCGCCTTCCAGACGCCAGCTGAGCACCGCCTCCGGGCTGCTCAGCCGTTCGGCCAGACCGGAGAGCACCTCCCGGCCCGCGCGGATATCAAAAACCGAAAATTTGAGCGAGGAACTGCCGGCATTGATCACCAATACCGGAGAAGAAATCGTGGGAGTGGACATAACAATCGGGTGCCTGTGATAAACCTCTGGTAGGAGGCCAGTTTAGCGCGGGTTGGCGTTCAATCACAAAGAACCCTCCCTCAAGACCGGTGCTGACGGGCAGGATTCCGCCTCTACTGTGTTGATGGCCTCAAGCAGGTAAGGCTTGTCGTTCTCATAGAACGAAGAGTCGATGTTGGTGTTGGGCAGGCAAAATATCCTTCTTTGGCCCAGATTCAACAGCGCGAGCGTGTCGCTGAAATAGTGCATGAACAGCGCATCGAGCTGGCCGGAGGCATGCGCTTTTTTCAGCCCATACTCCAACCTCTCGGCCAGTTGGGGCTGGTCTCTGGAGACAAAGAAATACATCGGCAGGTAGGTATAAATGGCGAAGCCATCAACAATCTCCAGCTCGGGCATCCGGGGTTGGTAGAGCTCCAGTTCGGGCGCTATCTCGTAGACGCCCCGCATCAACAATTGATAGCGGTCCGCATACAACATGGGAAACAGGGTTTTGTAGGGGCCCCCGTAGACAACCTTGAAACCGTGGTCCTCAAGTATTTTGCCCGTTGACCAGCCCTCACCCTGGCCGACCTCAAAGGTTTTCAGCGTCGCCACGTCATCGATGTGGTTCAACACCTCCAGATTTCGGCCGTGGGCCAGAAACAGGCGGTAGCTTGCCAGCCCTTTCATGATCGGAAAGCGCACCAGCCGGGCATTGTCCAGCCAATTGGGGCTGGGCATGGACACCGCCACGGACAGACTGTCGCCCCTCACAATCCCCAGCAGCTGGCGCCGGATGACCGTTTCTCCCTTTTCCTGCCGGATTTCATAGCCGCCGTATCGGTCCTCGGACGATTGGAGAGCCAGCTCGAGCAGGGCATCGGCATACTCGCGATGCGGGCCCGCCCTCTCCATCAGGGGTATGTTGACGATAATGTCCTGCCCGGGAGCGCTCTGGGCATGGCCCCAACCGCTCAGGGTCAGACCGAGGAAGAGTAAGAAGAGTCTCATGGATGGATCCGCCGCTGACAGTACAGGACCGCCCAAACCGCGCAATTGAGCATTGAACCAGGCTCTGATTATAGGCCAAACTCAACCGGAGCGCGCGCCGTGTCGCTGATGCAATAGGTCCCGTGGTGCGGGCCCCCCGCCCATGGCGTAATCACTGACAGCAATCGGCGTGATGGCCAGGTCTGGTGGGCCACGACATCCTAACTGCTTGGCACAGAACCGTCTGCGAGCGTATCCATACACTCCGTTTCCACATCCGGCTTTGGAAAGCTGATCAGCCAGCCTCGGAGGTTTCTCAACACAATGTCCGAACAGCTCTCTCTGACCATCACTCCCCGCTCAAGCCGCAGCTCGCCATCCAGATCATATCGGAAGGTCTCTGGTTGTTGATCTTGCGCCTGCAACCGCCCGTCCATATCATCCAGTGCGATCAACACTGAAGTTTGATAAAGCTCCCGTACGGCGGCCTCCAGCCCTTCACCCACCGTCCCCTTTTCACTGTCAGGATCGATTAACCGGTCAGACACCACTTCTACCAGATTTCGGTAAATCGGCTGCTCCGGCGGGTCGCCAGGCTTGCGAAGGACCAGAACGTTTTTTACCGACAGGCTGTCGAGGTTCTCGGTAACGTAAAAAACGGGGTGTGTCTCCACGTGAACAGACTGAATGTCGGCATCACCCGGCCATGGCCGTACCGAGAATCGGCCGGGGAACGACAGGGTCGCGGGATCCAGGCTTTGCAGCTCCTGGACCTCCTCCGCTACCGGTTCGAGCGCCAGGTTGGCCTGCTCGCGCGACTTTTCCAGCTTTCGGTCCTGGGCACCTTGAACCATCGTCGCATGGAGCGCGATCTGGGCGGCAACCCCTCCAGCACCCGCCGCCCCTGAGTAGAGAACATTCGCTGAGTCCACGCTGTCGTCATGAGAGGCATCCCCCCGAAACTCGATGCCCTCTGGATTGGCGAAAATCACCGACACCGGCTCATCGGCCAGAGTTGATGCCTCAGGCGCGTGCCGATAGACCGCATAATCGTCCGTTTGAACGCTCGCACAACCGGTGCCCAGAAGGGTACTGGCCACAGTGGTCAGTGCCGCCCATCGAATCATCTTGTCTCTCCGGCGACCTCAAGAGGGGCTTTTCCGGCGAGCGCGTTACCGATCTGAATTTTTGCACGTTCGAGCGCTTCAAAATACGCCATGGTCACACCGGGAAATTCCGGTGGCTCCTTCCAGTCGCCCTCTACCGGTACGCGAACGTGGATCGGGTCAAAGAGATAGTACTCATTGGTATTGAGATCTACCATATAAAGCGTTCCGGTGACGGCGCCCTGAGGGGAGCTGGTGGGCACGTAGTTGGCGTAGGTTCGTTCAACACCAATGTGACCAAATTCGATCACCATCAAATGATCCGCATCGACGACTTCTCGCAGCCCCCGATAATCTTCTTTGGGGTAATCCGAATCCTCGGGAGATTTGAACCTTGGTAGGCGCTGCATGGGCTCTTCGATATCGACCCATTCAACGCCCATTCCCTGCTCCTCAAGAGTGGCCTCCATTCCTTTAACGGCCGTTGAAAGCTCCTCGGTGCTCAAGGTTTTGGTGTGGCCGGACACAGCGTCGTTGGCAACCGCAGCGGCCGCCATACACAACAGGCAGGAGGCGCCCGGCATGGTCATACTCGCCGTTTCAGGGAAAGATTTCTGATAGATGGCCACCTTGGCCGGTTCATCGTAAAAGTCCTTCGTCAGGGCAATCGGGTCCTGAGGGGCTGTGGCGCAACCCGTCCCGATAGCGACGAGTGCCAGCAAAAGAATGAGTTTGATTTTCATGGGATTTCTCCAGCTTATTATGGGTTTTGATTGCCGTCCGGAGCTGAACTGACGCACGCCGGGAGTGAGCATTCAGGCCAGCTCAGACCAATAAGCTCTGGGCGGCACAGAAGTTTCATAGCGCGCGGGTTTCGAAGGGGGAGATATTAAGAGGATAGTTACGAAAAGTCTCACATCCCTGCGAATACCAACTGCAAAGCAACGGTTACGGCGCCATTCTTCAATATCGGCGCGAGAAAATCAACACTGATTCATTGGATATAACGCCAATTTTTCATGTCGGACCCGGGTCTCAGTCATTCTAGTTCCGGGTTTTAATGGCCCTCGGATGCGGCTGATCGTACACCTTGGCCAGGTGCTTCAGGCGTTTGCCGCGCTGACTGATGAACCGGGCACTAATGATAGCCGATATCCGGTATTAGTGTTTAAGCCCCTTTATCACGAAGAGAATGAAAGTCGGGATCAAAAAAATCAGCCCTGAAAAGGCAAATAGAAGTGCCAGGGACCAGTGCCAGCCCCACACATCCGACGCCCCAAAAAACGCACCCACTATAACAGGCAGGGTGCTGCGCAAGACAAAAGCGCTACCCACGATCACCAGAGCCCAGATCACTCCCCAATGAAACTCGACACCGAGATAAGCCACGTACACCATAAAACCGGCGTACACCAACATCAGGAACACCATCGTATTTTCTATTGTTTCTTTCACGGTGACGCTGTACTTCATTTCTGGGCATACCTTAGTGGAATGGCTTTCCGGCCAAAGAGCTCGAATTTTATCACTCATTTGATGGTGCAACCCTGGCTAACACTGTCGGATCCTCAAACAGCGGCACCACTGGCTACTGAACACCCGCGCTTCGTCGATTCCACGCTCCTCCAGCAGCCGGTGCCAAGCCCGAGCCTGGCGTCGGCCCTTCTCGTTAAGATTGCGCTGCAGACAGTACGCGGCTGGAACCTTCCGAGGTCACTACGAGCGGATATCTGAACTTGCACAAATTATATTGAACAGTGAGTTGCTGTCCGTCAAAGTGACTCAGATTCAGCGCTGCAAAACATTAAACCAAAATACCTGAGTATCAATCCTTCTTTTTCTGCGCCCTCGGATGCGCCTGATCGTACACCTTGGCCAGGTGCTGGAAATCCAGGTGGGTGTAAATCTGGGTGGTGGAGATATTGGCGTGGCCCAGCAGCTCCTGTACCAGGCGCAGGTCGCCGCTGGATTCGAGCATGTGGCTGGCGAAGGAGTGGCGCAGCATGTGTGGGTGCACGGGTTCGTCCATGCCCTGCTTGAGGCTCAGGTGTTTCAGGCGCAGCTGCACGGCCCGGTGGGTCAGGCGTTTGCCGCGCTGGCTGATGAATACGGCTTTCTCGTCCGCCGGCGCGACGGCGGCGCGCTCGGGCAGCCACTGCGCCAGTGCCTCCCGAGCCTGTCGGCCGACCGGCAAATGACGGCTTTTATTGCCCTTACCGGTGACAATCACGGCGCCCTCGCGCAGATCCAGCTCGCCGATATCCAGACCCACGGCTTCGGCCAGGCGCAGGCCGGAGGAGTAGATCAGCTCCAGCAGGGCGCGGTCGCGCCGTGCGAGAAAGTCATCGCCCCGGACTTCCACAAACTGGCCCGCCTGGTCCACGTCCAGCACTTTGGGCAGCTTCTTTTCAATTCGGGGCGCCTGCAGTCCCTCGGCCGGGTTGGTTTTGAGCCAGCCACGGCGCAGGCCGAAATTGAAAAACGCGCGCAGGGCCGAGAGCCAGCGGCGCAGGCTTTTGCCAGCCAGCCCTTTACGATGCAGCTGAGCCAGGTTTTCGCGCAGGTTGTGGACGGTAATGTCGGTAAGGCGGGTGATCTGCCGGCTGTCGCAGTAGTGAAGAAATTTGTCCAGATCGCGGGCATAGCTCTCTTCGGTGCGCGGGGAGAGTTGTTTCTCGCTGCGCAGGTAGGTGAGGAAGGCGGTGCGTTCGGTCTGGAAGGGTGGGGGCATGGGTTTGTCCGCGGCGTGGAGGATATGGCGGATGCGCCTTAGGCTTATCCGCCCTACGTACAGTACCGTGCAATTTTGAACTGTAGGTTAGCGCGGGAGGTGCTCGGGGAGCAAGCGGTTGAGGACTTCGGCGATGTAGCCCAGGAACAGGGTGCCCATGCTGGAGCGATAGTAGTGGGGGTCGCGGTTGCCGATGGCGAGCAGGCCGAACGCATTGCCATGTACCAGGGGCACGGTGGCCACTGAGCCGATGTGATGGGCGTCTTTGCCAAACAGAAATTCCAGCTCCAGCTCACCGAGGGTGCCGCACATGGCCCGGTTGTTTTTCAGCAGGGGGGCAATGTAGCGACTGGCCTCATGGATGGAGACGACGCGCGCATGGCTGCTGGGCAGTTGCTCAAGGTTACCGAACAGCAGCAGGCTGGTGTAGTGGATGCTGAAATCCTGATCGAAGCTGAAGAAGAGGGCATCGACAATGTCCCCCAGATCCCGCCCCTCGAGAAGCGCCAGAATCAGACGCTTGGTTTTGTCGAAAAGTTTGTCGTTCTCCCGGGCATTGTCCAGCAGCTTGCTCAGCCGGTGACGCATGTCCATGTTGCGCTCGCGCAGTACCGACACCTGTCGTTCCACCAGCGATACCGCCGAGCCACTGTCGTGAGGCAACTCCAGGTCACCCAGCAGCCGCTTGTGCTTGACGAAGAAATCGGGGTGCGCCTCGAGATACTCGACGACCTGTTCGTCGGTGAGTTTGCGCTTGTCGGTGATCTGTTCGCTCATGTTAAATTTTGACCTGTCCGTGAAACACCGTAGTGGCGGGCCCGGTCATGATAACCGACTCGCCCGGCCCGGGCCATGCGATGGTCAGGCTGCCGCCCGGCAGGTTGACTTTGACCTCCTCCTCCAGCAGCTGCCGCAGACGACCGGCGACCACGGCGGCGCAGGCGCCGGTACCGCAGGCCAGGGTCTCGCCCGAGCCGCGCTCGTAGACCCGCAAGTTGATCTCCCGGGGGGAGACAATCTGCATAAAGCCGGCATTGACCCGACTGGGGAAACGCGGGTGATGCTCGATCACCGGCCCCAGTTGCTCCACCGGGGCGCTGTCGACCCGGTTGACCAGCAACACGGCATGGGGGTTGCCCATGGACACGGCGGAAATATCCAGGGTCTGCTCGGGAAGCTCAAGATCGTAGCTCACCGCCTGGGACTCGGCCTGGAACGGAATCTCCTCCGGGGTAAGGCGCGGCACCCCCATATCCACCTGCACTTCGCCCGCCTGGTTAACCTTCAGAGTCATGTCGCCACCGGCGGTTTCCACCCGGATGGTGCGCTTGCCGGTCAATTTGCGTTCGAGCACAAAGCGGGCAAAACAGCGGGCGCCGTTGCCGCAGTTTTCCACTTCACCGCCATCGGCGTTGAAAATCCGGTAGCGAAAGTCGATGTCCGGCCGGGTGGGGGTTTCCACCAGCAACAGCTGGTCGCAACCGACACCGAAGTGCCGGTCGGCCAGGGTACGGATTTTGTCGGTACTCAAACGCACCCGCTGGGTGACCCCGTCGATCACGACAAAGTCGTTGCCCAGGCCGTGCATTTTCGTAAAGCGCAAACGCATTGGTTCCAATGTCCTGTTTGTATAGTGCTCTGGCGGTTTCAACTCCGGCGCTCGGGCCGGCGTCCCGGTGGCTAGGGCAGCAATTGCTCACCGCGCAGCTGATCGTCGATGGTTTCCCGGGCGCGCACCTGATGGGCGCGATCGCCGTCCACCAGCACTTCCGCCGGGCGGCCCCGGCTGTTGTAGTTGGAGCTCATGCCAAAGCCGTAGGCGCCGGCCGACATCATGGCCAACAGATCGCCGCTGTTCAGGGCGAGCGCGCGATCTTTGCCGAGAAAGTCACCAGTTTCGCACACCGGGCCCACCAGGTCCCAGGTTTTTGTCTCGCCCTGGTGTTCGCGCACCGGACGGATGTCCTGCCAGGCCTGATAGAGCGAGGGGCGGATGTTGTCATTCATGGCCGCATCGATCACCGCGAAGTTCTTGTGCTCGGTGGGCTTGAGATAGAGCACCCGGGTAAGCAGCACACCGGCATTGGCCGCAATGGAGCGGCCGGGCTCGAACATCAGGCTGAGAGGACGGTCACCCAGTTTCTGCTTGATGGCACTCATGTAATCACTGACCGGGGGCGGCGCCTCGGACTGGTAGGTCACGCCCAGACCGCCACCCAGATCCAGATGGTGAATGCGGATGTCCTCGGCGGCGAGCTGATCCACCAGCAACAGGAGTCGATCGAGCGCATCCATGAAGGGCGACAGTTGGGTCAGCTGGGAGCCGATGTGGCAATCGAGCCCCTGCACCGACAGGCCCGGCAGTTCGCTTGCCCGACGGTAGACGGCGGGGGCGCGCTCGATATCGATACCGAACTTGTTTTCTTTCAGGCCGGTGGAAATATAGGGATGGGTCTGGGCGTCCACATCCGGGTTGACCCGCAGGGAGATATTGGCCACCTGGCCCAGCTCACTGGCGACCTGGGAGAGCTGCTCCAGCTCCGCTTCGGATTCCACGTTAAAGCAGAAAATGCCCACTTCCAACGCCCGGATCATCTCGCCCCGGGTTTTGCCCAGCCCGGAAAACACCACCCGGCCCGGGTCGCCGCCGGCGCGCAATACCCGCTCCAGCTCGCCGCCGGAGACAATATCAAACCCGGCCCCCAAACGCGCCAGCAGGTTGAGCACGGCCAGATTGGAGTTGGCCTTGACCGCGTAGCAAACCATGCCGGGATGCTCGCCCAGCGCTTCGGCATAGGCCAGGTAGTGCCGGGTAAACGCCGCCCGGCTGTAGACGTAAGTGGGCGTGCCAAATTCGCGCGCCACTTCCGCCAGGGGCATATCTTCCACATAGAGCTCGCCGTTGCGGCGCTCAAAAGCTTGCATAGTGTGTCTCGGTTGGGCGGTTATTCGTCAGCGTTGTCGCCGGCGGGTTCCTGCTCTGCTTCCTGGGCCGACGGATTGTCGTCTTCGGGCAGGTAGAGCGGGCCTTTCTGGCCGCAGCCTGCCAGGAGCAGCAGTGCGGTCAGCAAGCTGGCGGTGCCGATAACGGCAGACCGGTGAAATCGTGGCCGGGTGTTCATGGCAGCTCCTGCTCGGGACGGGCGGACAACAAGGCGGGCAGTATAACCTCGCGCCGGCGGGGGCTCAATAAAGGCCCGGACCGACCGGGCTTGTTCGGCACCGGTCGGCGGAGGCAGGGGAGGGGTAGACTCAGTGGTGCTTTACTAGGTAGCCCAGGCGCGCTGGCCTTCCTCGTAGGGGGCGCAGCCGTCGTAGCGGCCGGGAATGGCAATATAGCGCAGCACTTCGGTCGCTCCCTTCTCCGAGGTGAAAAAGCCGAACAGGGTCAGCTGTTTCATCATGGTGAAGTAGTGGGGTTCACGCCCGGAGATCACCTGCTCGCGGGCCTCCTGATCGAGCGCACGCACCATGCCCTCGCGCTGCTCGGCGCTCAGCTCCAGAAACCCGCGTTGATACAGGTCCTGACTGCGCGCTTCCAGTTGGGGCAGACCGGAGTGAAACAGCGCCTGTTCCTCCCGGGTGTAGCAATCCCTCACGAACACGGTCATGAACTCACCGACCCCGGCATCTTTGGCGCCGGGCGTGTCGGTGCGT
>NZ_JBCAQT010000021.1:0-51253 GCF_038419845.1 Marinimicrobium sp. C2-29 | reverse complement strand
CGGCCACCACCACGTGTACCGGAACAGCGCCAGTCAAGGCGCTACGCGCCATGCCTGGCGCACGCAAAAAAAAGCCGCTGATTGGAACAATCAGCGGCTGCAAGCCGAGGAGGAGATCAGAAGTTGTGACCGCAATCACGCCAGCAATGGATCGGGACCAGAGCGCCATCAAGCAAAGGAGCACCGACCGTCCAGATTGACCCAACCCGACCTGAACGATGGTGTGAGAGAGCTCCTTCGTTACCACTTGGGCGCCTTGCTGGCGAAATAACCTGACTCTCAACTTCCCCCTCAATAGTAAGGATTCAGACACGAAAAGTCAATCATTACAAGTCATGTTAAATCTTTGTAGATCATACTCGTTCAGACTAAAGCGTCGTTCGATTCTTTCAATCACTTCCCGCCGGGTTTATTCGGGATGCCAGAGCAGCAGGCGGATAGGAGTCGCCTCCTGCTGTTTTCCGACGCTATCGTCACCATCCACCTGCACGACATCCTGAAGCAACATGTGCGCTTGCCCCGCCCGGCGCCACTGGGCGGGATCGATGGACGGCTCCCAGGCGCCTACGGAGTGCTCGGTGAGGTATCCATGAGTCCATTTGGTCTCTGAAAGGTCGGCCAGGGTCGCTCCCAGCACCCGCCCGCCGTGATGATCACTTCGATAGACAAGGTGGAGCCTGTCAGCCTGCTTTTCCACCAGGAGCGCGGGGCGAGAAATGGGCGGATTCTTGGTGCCGCCACCGGCCAGTGTGAAGTGCTCTTTCGCTTGAGGTCCGGCGATGAATTCCCACTCTCCAGCGGTGTGATGAACAACGTGGAAGCCCGGTGCCTCGCCTGCCGTCTCAGACCAATAGGATGTGATGAAAGGTGCCCCCTGGTTCGAAACGGCAACCACCGGAGGGTTCATCAGGTTGCTGTTCTGCACGATTTCGTACGCGATTTCAGCCGTGTCGCGAGTAACCGGCAGTTGGTACTCTCCTCCACCACGCCGACGCCAGGTTTTGCCCCCATTACTGGACTCCGCATACAGCAAGTCATGATTGGTGGCCACATCGGGTGACTCCCGCCACACCCAGGCCAGGTGCAGAGTGTCATCAGCGCCGATCGCCATATCCCAGTAGGCGCTTCGCTCCCCTTCCCCATCAATCAGGTTGTCCTGTCGACGGGTCCACTCCCTACTTTCCACATCGTAATGATTCAGAACGACCCGTCCCCGGCCGGAGGCGCCATCCCGATAGAGAAACAGCAGGTTGCCGGAGCCGATCTGAAAAAATTGGGGGTAAGTCACCCTCTCCTCTGCCAAGCCAACCATCTCTGTCGGTTCACCCATGGTCAGACTGTGGGGCGACACGCTGACACTGTAATTCAGTGGGGAGTCATGGTGCCCCCACGCCAGGTGCAGGTAGCCCTCACCATCAACGATCAGACTGATGGTGTTATGCGCATCGGCGGTATTGGTCGAGAATTCCGTCTTCTGCACCGACCATTGATCTTCTCCCAGCTGGCGCTGGGCCAACATGACCCTGCCTTCCGGGCCGTAGTACCCCGCGTACTGATGGTTGCCGTGGGTGTAGAGCATCTGGCGCGTGCCCGCGACCACATTGATTGAGCTGCCCGAGAAAGCCGCGTCATCGATCGGTATCTGTCGGGCACCAAAAGTCTGTGGGGCCTGTCCCTTGTCCTGCAGGGCAAGGATGCCACAGGCCGTAAGGGTCAACACCAGGCCGATGCCCACAAGGCGGTGAACACTGGACGTGATTGACGTTGGTACCATTGCAAATCTCCCTTATTATTGATTTCGATCGTTCTCTGCCGGTCATTTTCACCGGGAATTTTACCCTTGTTCCGGTGATTTTTCCTGAACCCCATAAAGAAAAACCGGCCCTTGGCAGGCCGGTTCAGTCGTCACAGGGTTTTCAGTCTGTCCTCATTCTTTATCACTTCCGATGTAGAAACTGGGGTGCGGTGGCTGATTATACGATGTGTTCTGCCAGGCAATCGCCAACCGGTACTGAAGGTCCTGCATCAATGTGGTGAAACCGAACTCGGTTGGAATACTGGTGGAGTAAATCCGCAGAAACCGATTATCCTCTGAACGAAGCATGACCTCCTCCCGCCAATCACCGAACAGGTCGGCCGACAAGGCTGGAGTGGCTTTGGTACCATTGTTGGAGGCGGCGCCCTCGGCGACCAGCATTGTCTCCACGGATTCCGATTCCCAGTTCCACTTGGAGACCGTAGTCCCGTTTAGCAGCTCTCTCTGCCGGTCGCCATCCCACCAGAGCGCAAAGTTGACAGGCCCCGGGCGCTGCGCACCGGTTGGCTCACCGTTGACATCAAACAATTCTGGCGAGTTCAGGGCCCAGACTTCAGTCCCCTCAAAGCGGGGATCGATATTCGCGGCCAGCCCCCGGCCGTTGTCCTTCTCCGCGCTTTTCTTCCAGAGTACGGTTCCGTCCGCGGCATCGATCAGGGCCGAGCCGACACCGCCGTTACCACGAATGTCTTCATAGACTCCGAACACTTCCAGGCCGGGGTTGTTGGGGTCCAGATCCCCGACATGCAGTGCATCGCCGTGCCCGAAACCGGTGCTCCACTTGGGAGAGCCATCGTGATCAACCGCCATGGCGCCGTAGATGATTTCATCCTTTCGGTCACCGTCGATATCAGCGATGGACAGCTGGTGGTTCCCCTGACCAGCGTGCTCAGCCGGGATGTCGGACGAGAGGGTATCAAAGGTCCAGCGGGTTGATATTTCCCCGTCCCGGAAGTCGTAGGCGGCAATGACGGTCCGCTCATAATAGCCCCTGGCCATGACGATGCTGGGCATCTCGCCGTCCAGAAAGGCAACACCGGCCAGGTAGCGTTCAGACCGGTTGCCGTAGCCATCGCCCCAGAGTGATTTCATTTCCTCCATTGTCGGGTTATCGTTGCCCGGCGCGCGCTGGGGGATATAGGGTTTGGTATCCAGTACGCGGCCGGTTTCACCCTCAAAAACGGAAAAATATTCGGGGCCCTGAAGAATACGGCCCTGGAGCTCGCCCAGGTAGCGCCCGTCTTCGGTGACCTGGGAGCCGGTGCGGTCCCGGACTTCGGGATTGCCACTGTGAGAGACCCAATCCGCATCGGCCGAACCGATCACAGTGCCCTCCCCGTCTACCGTGCCATCGGCGGTTTTCATGGCGATCTCGGCACGCCCGTCACCGTCGAAGTCGTAGACCATAAACTGGGTATAGTGCGCACCGGCGCGGATGTTCCGGCCCATGTCGATGCGCCAGAGCCGCTCGCCCTCAAGTGTATAGGCGTCGATCAGCGCATGGCCGGTGTAACCGCCCTGGGAGTTGTCCTTGGC
Organism: Marinimicrobium sp. C2-29; assembly: GCF_038419845.1. NCBI lineage: Bacteria > Pseudomonadati > Pseudomonadota > Gammaproteobacteria > Cellvibrionales > Cellvibrionaceae > Marinimicrobium > Marinimicrobium sp. C2-29. Next base: position 47,901 of record NZ_JBCAQT010000021.1, on the reverse strand, counting down.
GTTGGACGGGTCCCACTTCAGAATGATCTCGTACTGTCCGTCTCCGTCCAGATCACCGACGCTGGCGTCATTGGCGGTGTAATGGTAGCTTTCGCCATCGGGTGTCTGCCGCTCTTCGGGAACCTCAAGCGGAACCTCAAGATAAGGCTTGGCCCAAGTGTCGGCGGTATCGATAGACTGGCCATCCATTTCCAGCTGGTACCGATCCCCGACCGAGCCATTCCGGTCCAGAAAGTTCGTCGAGCCGGAAACGGGCGTGCCCGTGATCTTTTCCCCGTTGCGAAAGACCGAAAATTCGGGCCCCGCGGGGTCATCTGTCAGACTCCTCCAGGACACCAGCACACCGTCTTGTGAGGGGATCGCGACCAGCCCTCTATCAAGACGCTCAACAAATCGACGGTCCTGACCGTCGCCTGTCAGTTGTCCCAGGGTCAGAACCGACTCACCTGAGGCGGCCGAACGTTCAGTGGCGCTCTCATTGGCGGCGAAGCCGCAACCTGCCATCAGTGCGCACATCAGCCAGCCGATGGAGCGGGAAGCGGGCACTTTCATTGTGTTCTCCGAAAAACGTGTCATGTCTCAAACCTTAATGTCGTTGATATTATCGTGTACTGGTTGAAGTGAGAGGCACTCGTTCTGAGTCGCGACCCAGCGCTCTGTCGATGGCCCGGCACTGCGCGCGCCACTGTGTACGGTAATCCTCCAGCCCTTCAAGCTGTAGCGGTTCACACCGTTGCGGCTCTACTCCTGTAACCGGAGCCGAGCGAGCCAGCGCCGCCGCGCCCTTCACCGTTCCGGTGGAGTCGGTCGAGGGAATAACCCGGTCCTGCGGGCGAAGGGCTGCCAGAAGCTGACAGAGCAAGGGGTTTTTCAAAAAGGCGCCTTCCAGAAATACGTCGCCTTCAGCGTTCAAAAGATCCAGCTCCAGGTCGAGCATCAATGCGCAGTACAGGGAAGCCAGTGCCGCTCCGTTGATTCGATGGGTGCTGGGCTGAATGACACCCGGGGACCCGGCGAAGGGCCCGGAGGTATCGCAGAATTGCGGAAGGGCAAATACGCCGTCGGCGAAAATGTTCTCGATGTCTCTGGGGCTGAAAGGTTCTTCGGGAAAAGATCCCATTTTATTGCAGATACTTTCGTACTCCCGGCCGGCCATGAAGCGGGCACAGGGCACCGGCTCCCCCCGGTAGTCCACGTTCATCAACATATCCCGGGCCTCGTCCAGCTGTGCCGCCCCGGTCCCGCTCACCATGGTGATGGCCCAGGTTCCCGTTGACACAACCGCGAAGGGTTTGCCGTCGGAGGACTGCACGTATCTCAGGTAACTGGCATTACTGTCGTGAATGCCGGCGGTCACCGGACAAGCGGTCGTCAACCCGGCCTTGCGATTGAACTCCGGCGTTGTCTTGCCGACCAGGCGATTTGCCGGTTCCATTCCCGGGAATAATTCACGCCACCCCATCCGGTCGACCAGCGATGAGTAATCGCCCTGATCGGGAGACCAGAGGTCCGTGTGGCAACCCAGTGAGGTCACTTCCGTACAGCGCACTCCGGTCATACGCCACACCCAGTATTGCGGGTAGAGCAGGACATCCGTCGCGGCGGCGAAACTGTCCGGCGCGCTCTGTTGCTGCCAGAAGAGCTGTCGCCCTAGGTTCAACCCGGCGGACAGATTGGGGGAGCGTGTCTCGGAAAAATCGGGTCGCACCTCCGCATACCCGGCGCTCACGCTATCGGGCCCGGAGTGCTCGTAATCCAGCACAGGTAGCACCAGTGCGTTTCCCGACCTGTTCCGGTCGATGAGGGCGGCGGTCGCACCGTGAGTGGTGACACTGATGGCACTCACCGTCAGCGTTTTTGTCACTTCGGAAACAGCGGCACAGAACCAATCCCAGATGGCATCGACATCAAAGTGAGGATAAATCCCCTCATTGACCACGGTGTTGGGTTTGACGCTTTCATGAATGCTTTCCAGATTGTCATCGAGCACATGAACTTTTATGTTCGTTTTCCCGATATCCAGAATCAGAGTGTTTCCCATCATTACCCGTCCACAATTCTTTGGTTGATCAATTATTACTCCAGGGCGCCAGGCTTGCCGGCCCTACTCACTGTTCTTTTCCTTCAGGTAGGACCAGACGGTGGCTGAAACCATATACACCACCGTCGGGATAAAAATCCAGTCTTTGACGATATCAATATCGCCTGATTTGAGCGTATAGACACCGAGCAGAAGACAGGCGAGTATCGACAGAACCGCTATCGTAGCGGACACGAGCATCCCCCGAGTCGCGGCCGCTGCCTTCACACTCTGTCTTTTCGTATCCAGGTTATCAAGATAGTCACGTTCGGCTTTTTTTCTCGCAAGCAACTCACTCTCGTGCTGTGGGGCTTGTGAAGCATAGGGGTGCCGCGCGCCACACCAGGCAGCGGCCAGGGTATACACCACCATGGCCGTGATCCAGGTCGGCATCAGAAGAAAGAACAGATGAACACCAAGCAGGTTGAACCCCCAGGCGGCCAGCAGGGACAGGCCCCACGCCAGGCAGGCCGGTCCGTTCAGGTAAGACTCGCGGTAATAATTCCAGTAACGGGTCAGCCCCATCCGCGGAAACAGCCAGTGCTCAGTGACAATGACCGCGCCGATGGGGGAAAGAATCAGCCCCATGAGCCCCACAAAATTCATCAATTGGGTAAACACAAAGGGGAAGCAGGCGATGACGGTGGTCAAAATACCCGTGACCGCCGTCACAGTGGTGCGACGCCAACGGGGGTAGAGCGACTGAAACGCCAGCCCGGCACGGTAGATCGTCGGGTTGGACGTTGTCCAGCCCGCAATGATCACCACCAGTATGCCTGTCGCCCCGAGCGCCTGATAGGCCACAGAGCCCGCATCCAGATTTTCTATGGAGGTGCCGAGCGCCAGAGCGGCCCCCGCTCCCATCACCCCGGCGGCGACCCAGGCCACATAGTGACCGATATACATGCCCAGCGCCGACAGATAACCATAGGAGGACTTTCGGGCATAACGCAGGATCGTCATATCCGACAGTCCTCCGTGCATGGCCAGATTGGCAATCCAGGCAAAGGCCGCCACATGCCAGACGCCAAGGCCGTTTTCACCTCCCCGCCAGACGTAGGCATCCGCGATGGAGCCTAAACGTTGCAGGAGGGGTTGATCGGCCATGGCGGGAGCCGCCTCGCGCAGGACCACAAACATCGTCAGCCCGCCCACCACGAACATCATGATCATCCAGGGAGCACAGACCTGCGCGAACACTGCCAAGCGTCGAAAGCCCCGGACGGAGACGAGAGTCACCACACTCCCCACCAGCAGGGCGACCGCCACAAACCCGGGGTCGGTCGGGTACCACTCCACCTGGGGCGGAATCCCGAACAGGATGCGGGCGGCCGAGGCGGATACCGTGATCATGGCGCCGGCGAGGATGCAAAAAAGCACCCCGTTGACTACGCTATAAAGGTTGATCAGCCCTTTACCACCAATTTTCTTCAGATAGGCGTAGAGCGTCAGGCGCGTATCCACCGCAATGGGGGCGCAGATCAGGCCCCAGGTCAGCACCGCCAGGAGGTTGCCCCACAACAACCCCCACAGAACATCGGAGACTCCGACGCCCCAGGCGACAAAGCTCGCGCCGATGACAAATTCGGTTCCGGCCACATGCTCGCCCGAGTAGCTGGCCGCGAAGTGACGGGCGGGTTTTAACTGGCTCGGCGCCACCGGCGCCTGCTCGAGTTCATTATTAGTTAGCATCTGTTTGTACTTATGTTGTTCACGAAAGTCATAACCTGATTGTTCGCGATCCTCACCCAGAGGCGGAACTGAACGGTAATGACTGATAATGAACAATAACGGCAAATCCGGAATTAAACAACCTTATTAGCGCTCTGCCGCCGCAAATGTTTGTCTTGACCCTCCATTTTTGATCATTTATAATCATTGCCAATCAGGCAGTTAGCTTATCCACCCACCGTTATACAGAATATAAGAGCGACGACTATGGCCTCTACATTAGACAACCTCTGGAATGATCAGAAAGCCGCCAAAATGAGCGAGCCCGAACAACTCAAATACCGCTCCAACCTGCTGGGCTCCGATCTGCGCATCACCAACTTCGGCGGCGGCAACACCTCGGCGAAGCTCAATATGAAGGATCCTCTGAACGGTCAGGACGCCGAGGTGCTCTGGGTCAAGGGCTCCGGGGGTGATCTGGGATCCATTGATCTCGACGGCTTCTCCACCCTTTATATGGAAAAGCTGCATCAACTGAAGGACCTGTACCGGGGCCTGGAGCACGAAGACGAAATGGTGGGCTACCTGCCCCACTGTACCTTCAACCTGAACCCCCGCGCCGCCAGTATCGATACGCCGTTGCACGCCTATATTCCCCACAAGCATGTGGATCACATGCATCCGGATGCCGCGATTGCCATCGCCTGCACCAAGAACAGCAAAGAGCTGACCGAAACCATTTTTGAAGGTGAGATGGGCTGGCTGCCCTGGCAACGCCCGGGTTACGACCTGGGTCTCAAGCTGGAGAAAGTCGCCAAAGACAACCCCAAATTGAAGGGCATCATGCTCGAAGGCCACGGCATCTTTACCTGGGGCCCCACCTCCAAGGAGTGCTACCAGACGACGCTGGACATCATTCAGCGTGCGCAGGACTGGCTGGAAGCCAACAACAAAACCGAAGCCTTCGGTGGCCCCAAGTTCAAGGATCCACTGGATGAAGCCAGTCGCCAGGACGTCATCAGCGAGTTGATGCCCCTCATTCGCGGCAAGATCACCAACGATCAGCGCAAAATCGGACACTTTAACGACTCAGACACCGTCCTGCAGTTTGTGAACTCTCAGGATCTGGAGCCGCTGGCGGCCCTGGGCACCTCCTGCCCGGACCACTTTCTGCGCACCAAGATTCGTCCGCTGGTACTGGATTTTGACCCCACAGCCAAAGATGTTGAAGCCGAACTGGCACGCTGTGTTGAAGGACTGGACCAGCAACTGGAGGAATACCGCCAGGGTTACGCGGACTATTACAACCGCTGCAAGCGGGACAACAGCCCGGCCATGCGCGATCCCAACGCGGTGGTCTATCTGGTGCCGGGTGTGGGCATGATCACTTTTGCCAAAGACAAGGCGACCGCACGGATTGCCGGCGAATTCTATGTGAACGCCATCAACGTGATGCGCGAAGCCAACGGCGTGAGCGAGTATGTGGGCCTGCCGGAACAGGAAGCCTTCGACATCGAATACTGGCTCCTGGAAGAAGCCAAGCTGCAGCGTATGCCCAAGCCCAAGTCTCTGGCCGGCCGGGTGGCCTTCATCACCGGCGGCGCCGGCGGTATCGGCAAGTCCACCGCCATTCGCATGGCCGAGCAGGGTGCCTGCGTCATGCTGGCCGATATCGACCAGTCCAGCCTCGACAAGGCACAAGAGGAACTGAGCCAGGCGTTCAGCAAAGACGTGGTTCGCCAGGTCCACTGCGATGTGACCAAGCCGGAAGCCGTCGCCAACGCCATGGCGAAAGTCGCGCGCGAGTACGGTGGCATCGACATTCTGGTGTCCAACGCCGGCATTGCCAGCTCCGCGCCGCTGGATGAGACCAGCCTGGATCTGTGGGACAAGAACATCAGCATTCTGGCCACCGGTTACTTCCTGGTGGGCCGTGAAGGGTTCAAACTGATGAAGCGCCAGAACACCGGCGGTTCGGTGGTGTTCATTGTCAGCAAAAACGGCCTGGTCGCCTCTCCCGGCGCCTCGGCCTACTGCACCGCCAAGGCGGCGGAAATCCAGCTGGCCCGCTGCATTGCCCTGGAAGGCGCCCCCCTGGGCATTCGCTGCAACGTGGTCAACCCGGACGCGGTACTGCGCGGCTCCAAAATCTGGGACGGCGAATGGCGCCAGGAACGTGCCGAAGCCTATGACATCAGCAACGACGAGCTGGAAGAACACTACCGCCAGCGCAGTATGCTCAAGCGCTCCGTACTGCCCGAAGATATTGCCGAAGCGGCATACTTCTTTGCCGCCGACTTGTCCGCCAAGTCCACTGGCAATATCATCAACGTCGATGCCGGTCACGCACCGTCATTTACCCGATAACCCCGAGCGAGCTGGAAAATAATCATGAAATACGCCATTCAACCTGACGTCGTCTCGGCGCACAATGACAAGCTGGTTTCCGACCTCAACAGAGATTTTGAGGTGCTGGGAGAGCAGCTGTCCCGCAAGGGGGTTGATATCAACGCCCTGACCGAAAAGGCCCAGGCCTTTGATATTGCCGTGCCCTCCTGGGGCACCGGTACCGGCGGCACGCGCTTTGCCCGTTTCCCCGGCGTGGGCGAGCCCCGGAACATTTTCGAGAAAGTGGAAGACTGTGCGGTCATCAACCAGCTTTCCGGTTGCGCCAGCGCCGTTTCCCCCCACTTCCCCTGGGACAAGGTAGATGACTTCAGCGAGCTCAAGGCCCACTCCGACAGCTACGGTCTGACCTGGAGCTCGGTGAACTCCAACACCTTTCAGGACCAGCCCGGCCAGGAGCAGTCCTACAAGTACGGCAGTATGACCCACACCAGCGCGGCGGTGCGCGAGCAGGCCATCGCCCACAACATCGACGTGATCGAGTGGGGCAAAAAGCTGGGCTCCGATACCCTGACCGTCTGGGTCGGCGACGGCTCCAACCACCCTGGCCAACAGCATTTCCAGCGCGCCTTTGAGCGCTACCTGGACAGTGCCAAAGCCATTTACAGCGCCCTGCCTAAAGACTGGGAAATGCACATCGAGCACAAAATGTTCGAGCCGGCTTTCTACTCCACCGTGATTCAGGACTGGGGCAGCAACATCCTGGCGGCGATGGAAACCGGTGAGCGCTGTAAATCTCTGGTGGACCTGGGCCACCACGCGCCCAACGTCAACATCGAAATGATCGTCTCGCGCCTGATTCAATTCAAAAAACTGGGCGGCTTCCATTTCAATGACAGCAAATACGGTGATGACGACCTGGACAGCGGTTCCATCCATCCCTATCAGCAGTTCCTCATTTTCAACGAACTGGTGGATGCCGAGCACCGCAACCAGCCCGGTTTTGCGCCGGCCTATATGCTGGATCAATCACACAACGTGACTGACCCGATTGAGAGCCTGATCAACTCCGCCATCGAAGTTCAGCGCTCTTACATCAAGGCATTGCTGGTTGACCGGACCGCACTTGAGGGCTATCAGCAGGACAACGATGCGCTGATGGCGAGCAACACCCTCAAGGAGGCGTTCAACCTGGACGTGTCTCCGATTCTGGCCATGGCCCGTCTGCGGAAAAACGCCGCGATCAATCCGATTGCCACCTACCGCGCTTCCCATTATCGGGAGCAGGCGGCGGTCGCTCGACCGGATGCCGGCGGCAGCCGTTCTGGTATCGTATAGCGCCCTGGGTGCCGGCATCTCCTGTTAGCCGGCACCCTTTTTACACTCCCCCTGGTCCCTGTGAACCGGAATAATAATTATGCCGAATCGCCAGTCGTCCCAAGGGCCCAACGTCGGCCTGTTCATTACCTGCCCGGTGGACCTCATACGGCCCAGCATCGGTTTTGCCACGGTGAAGCTGCTGGAGCAGTCCGGTTGCACGGTCAGTGTGCCGGAGCAGAGTTGTTGCGGGCAGGTGGCATTCAACAATGGACTGCCAGACGAAACCCGGACGCTCGCCTGGAGTATCGTGCAGAGCTTCAAAGACTTTGATTATGTGGTCACACCCTCCGGTTCCTGCGGCGGCATGATCAAGCATCACTACCCGGAACTATTTGAGGGAGACCCGAGACAAGCCGACGTCGAGGCGTTTGGCCAGAAGGTGTACGAATTGACCACTTTTCTGACCGAGGTGCTGGACTATAGGCCGGAGAACCCCAATATTGATCTGAGCGGACAGACCATCACCTACCACGACAGCTGCGCCGGGTTGCGGGAGCTGGGCATCAAGCAGCAGCCGCGCCAGTTGTTAAAACAATGCGCCAGCTTCGATGTGACCGAAATGGCCGACACCGATGTGTGCTGTGGTTTTGGTGGCACCTTCTGCGTCAAGTATTCGGATGTTTCCAATCGGATGGTCAGCGACAAGGCGAACAATATCCGTCAATCCGGCGCCTCCATGGTGCTGGGTGGTGATCTGTCCTGCCTGTTGAATATTGCCGGCAAGCTGCAACGGGAGGCCGGTCAGTCCGCCGGCAACCCCGTGGTCCAGGTGCGCCATATCGCCGAAGTGTTGGCCGGAGACCTGTCGTCGCCGGCCATCGGGGAATCGACCGACGAGCGGGAGCAGCACTCATGAGCGGCGTTCACATTCACGATCCCGGCGTCAATTTTATTGCCCGCTCGCGCGGCGCACTGAACGACGACAACCTGCAACAGGCACTGGAAAAAGCCGGGTCGGGTTTCGTCCACAAACGCCAGGCCGCGATTGAGCGGGTGCCCAATTTCGAGGCGATGCGCGACCGCGCGCTGCGTGCCCGACAACGAGCCCTGAAAAACCTCGATGTCTATCTGCTGCACTTCGAAAAGAAAGTGATTGAAGCGGGCGGTCAGGTCCACTGGGTCGAAACGCCGGATGAGATGCGCCAGACCGTGGTGGACCTGTGTCACCAGTACGACGCCAGAACCGTGACCAAAGGCAAGTCCATGGTGGGCGAAGAGGTCGAGCTCAACGAAGCGCTCGAAGAGGCCGGCATTGAGCCCCAGGAAACCGACCTGGGCGAATACGTGATCCAGCTGGCACACGAGCGGCCCAGCCATATTGTCGCGCCCGCCCTGCACAAGACCAAAGCCCAGGTTCAGTCGTTGTTCCGTGAGCATCACAACCTGGGCGAACGCGATCTCGATGAAGTCGAGTCCATCGTCAACGAAGCGCGGGATGTGATTCGTGATCGGTTCCTGGGAGCCGACGTGGGCATCACCGGCGCCAATATGCTCATTGCCGAGACCGGTACCGCCGCCATTGTGACCAACGAAGGCAATGGCGACCTCACGGCCACCCTGCCCAGAACCCACATCGTGACCACCTCCATCGACAAGGTGATTCCCACCTGGAAGGATGCCAGTGCGATTCTGCGGGTTCTGGCCCGCAGCGCCACGGGGCAGGACATCACGACCTACACGACGTTTTTCACCGGCCCCAAATCCGAGCAGGACGAAGACGGCCCGGAGAATTTCCACATTGTCCTGATGGACAACCGGCGCACGGAAATTCTGGGGTCGGAATATGAGGAAATGCTCCACTGCATCCGCTGCGGTGCCTGCATGAACCACTGTCCGGTCTATCAGTCCGTGGGCGGACACACCTACAACAGTGTGTACCCCGGCCCCATGGGCGCGGTGCTCACCCCACTGCTTCGTCACGGCAAGGATGACTACCAGCTGCCCAATGCCAGCACCTTCTGTGGCCGCTGCGAGTCGGTGTGCCCGGTACGCATTCCCCTACCCGGCCTGATGCGCAAGTTGCGCGATCAGGAGCAGCGCGAAGCAACGCTCAACAAAGCGTCAACCCTGGCGGTCAAACTGTTCTGCCGCCTGAGCAACCGACCCGGGCTCTACCGACGCCTGACCAGTCCGGCGGTGAATCTGCTGCACTGGCTCTCGGGCCGTCGCGGGCGCTTCCGCTCCATCCCCTTCATGTCCGGCTGGACCCGGCACCGGGACTTTACCGCCCCCCAGGGCGCCAGCTTTCAGACTCAATGGCGATCCAGAAAGAGCCCTCAGCGGGGCGGAAGCCCTCAGGAAAAAAGGAGCCGTCGCAATGGATAGTCGCACCCGGATCCTCGAACGCATCCGCCAGGCCATCGGTAGTGAAGACACCGGTGGCGACATCGAAGCGACCTTTCAGTCACTCTGTGAGACATCGACCGATGCCCCGGCTCAGCCCGACCTGAGCCCTGAGGACACTGTCTCGCGGTTCATTGCCGAGGCCCAGCGCAACGGCGCCATTGTCACTGAGCTGGAGGACCTGGACCAGGTTCAACCCTGGCTGCAGGAGCAGGCCAAGGCTCTGGCCACGCCACCCACACTGTCGCTGTCCCCCTGGGTCACGGCGCTGGAGCGCGACTGGGCTCCCCTCCAGGTGACGCGCAGCGCCCCGCAACCTTTTGACAGCTGGGGGCTGGTGCGAGCCCATTCGGCCATGGCGGAAACCGGCACCATCATGTCACTCAGCCGGGAGTGCCCGAGCGGCCTGCTGTTTCTGGTGGAGCGGCTGGTGGTGTTGATCGACAGGCAGGACATTGTGCGCTTCCAGGAAGATGCCTGGGATCGCCTGCTGGATGGCCAGCGACTGCCCCGCACCGTCAATCTGATTACCGGCCCCTCGAGAACCGCCGACATCGAACAACAGATACAGATCGGGGCACACGGCCCGCGCCGGGCCGACTATCTCATTGTCGAGTCTCTGACTCGCTGACACCCTTTCCTCTTACCTTAATTGAACGGATTGATCTAGATGGAGCCGATTGTGAAACAGCGTCTGGTTATTGGAAACTGGAAGATGAATGGCAGCCTGGCGGACAACACCCTGTGGGCGGCCAACTTCCGTCATCAGCTGAAATCCTGCGCGCTTACGGGCGTCGAGATCGGTATCTGTCCTCCCTTCCCCTACCTGTCGTCCATGCGCCCGATGCTGCCCTCAAGCATCAGGCTCGGCGCCCAGGATGTGAGCTCCGAATGCATCGGAGCCTTTACCGGCGAAGTCAGCATCAATATGCTCAAAGAGCTGCAATGCCACTATGTGATTGTGGGCCATTCCGAGCGCCGGGCCAGAATGCGGGAAACCGATGCCACCATCGCGAAGAAGTTCAAGCTGGTCTCTCTGGCCGGCCTGACGCCGGTGCTCTGCGTGGGGGAAACGCAACAGGAACGACAGCAGGGAGAGACTGAATCGGTCATCATCCGGCAGATTCAGGCGGTCATTGATGCCTGTGGTGCCGGGTCGCTGCGCGGCGGGGTGATTGCCTACGAACCGGTATGGGCCATCGGCACGGGGGTCTCCGCCGAACTCGGCGATATTCGCACCACCCACGCCCTGATCCGGGAGCAGTTGAGCGCAAACGGCCTGGGGCCAGACGATGTGGCTCTGCTCTATGGCGGCAGTCTGAAACCGGGCAACAGCGAAGAAATTTTCTCTCTGCCCAATGTCGATGGCGGGCTCATCGGGGGCGCTTCGCTCAAGGCGGGCGAGTTTCTCGATATCTGCCTGGCCGCCCGGGGCACACCCCACAACAGGGTGACAGATATCGCTCAAAAGTATGACAATTAAGACCTTCCGTGAAAGGATATGATTGTTTTTGCTTGTTGTGTCCTTGAATATATGGTAAATTTTAGTCATATACGCCTTATATGACTAACTCCCTCGGAACCCGATCTCATGCTGGAAAAACAACGCCACAAGCTTCTGCTGGATATCCTTGACGAGCAACAGTTTGTCAGTGTCAATGATCTTTCCACGCAACTGAACGCCTCTGAAGCGACCATTCGACGGGACATCACCAAGCTGTCCAAACAGGGGCAGTTGCGCAAAATTCGCGGGGGCGCCGAGGTACTCAAGGTACAGGACCGGCGAGTGCGTCGCCCACACATTTCCGGCTCGGCTTTTCTTGCCGCCAAGGAGCAACGCGCTGATGTGAAACGGCTGATTGCCCAGGAGGCGGTCAAGCTGTGCGAGGACGGCGAGTTCATCATCATCAATGGCGGCAGCTCCACCTATATGATGAAAGAGTTTCTGGCCGATCGACACCTCAATGTGCTGACCAACTCCTTCGTGTTGGCCCAGGACCTGTCGGAAGTGAGCGATAACCAGATCACCCTGCCCGGCGGTGAACTCTACCGCAAGCAGGGCATCATTCTCAGTGCGTTCGAGAATGATACGATCCAGTATTATCACGCCAGTAAAATGTTCATGGGCACGCCGGGTATTGGCGAGTTTGGCGTGATGGAGTCCGACCCACTGCTGATCCAGACCGAACAGAAACTCAAGAAGCAGGCCGAGCAACTGATTGTGCTCGCCGACAGCACCAAGCTGGCCAAGCGCAGTAATTTTATCCTCTGCCCGCTCTCGGAGGTGGATATTCTGATTACCGACAGCGAAGCGGATCCAAAACTGGTGCGTTTCTTTGAGTCGGAAGATATCAAGGTGATTCTGGTGGACGTCAACCAGGCCACGTGAGCCGGTTAGCGCGTTGGCCCACAACCGGGCCAACGTTTCCTCCCCAACAGCGAACCCTCAACAGCGCGCCCGAACTTAAACGGCGACTTCCTCTCTGATTCCCGCCAGAAACAGCTTCAGTCCAAACTCAAAGCGCTGATCAAAGTCGAAGAAGTGCTCCGAGAGCAGTTCGGTATTGATATGCTTGAAGTGGGCATCCGCCAGTACCGGGCCGGCAGCCGCCAGGATCGCCGGCTTGGCCTGGGCCGGGTCATCGGGCAGCCCCTGCTGCTCCAACACCTCCCCCAGAGTAAAAGAGAACAGGCTCATCATGGTCCACATGGCTTTGTGTTGTGGGAGCCCGATCCGGGCCAGCAGGCCCATGACCGTTTCGGCTCCGCGCAGAGTGTTGTGCTTGGCGGCGTAGCTGCCACCAATGATCCGGGCCCCGTCGCGCTGAGCGAGCAGGATCCGTCGCAGACGCCGGCAGCTCTCGGCCAGATCGGCGTAGGGATCGTCGCTGGCCAGATCATCCAGAGGCGCCTGACTGACCATGGCTTCGGCCATTTCATCCAACAGCTGCTGCTTATCCGCGATATGCCGGTAAATGACCGGCGCCTGCACCCCCATGGCCTCTGACAGGGCGCGCATGGTCAGCCCACACAGGCCCTGCTCGTTGACCAGGGCGAGCGCCGTTTCGGCAATTTTCTGAGAGGTGAGTTTTGCTTTTTTCTGTCGCTGGGGCGTCTGCTCGGGATCTGGGTTGGACATAGGGCTCTCTGTTCGATTCTTATTGACATGTTAACAGCGTTAATAGTACATTGGAAATCGCTGTTAACGCCGTTAACAATCCATGACTCCGATCACTCAAGACCGTCAACGGGCGCATTGAGCATGAACTTACTTCATACGGACAGCAAAAGTAGCGGAGAAACCCTCGCACACCAACGGGCCAGCCTGCACTCTGCCAGGAGCAGCGCCCTGCCCCAGCTGCTGGGCATTGAAGAGCAGCACACCCTGCGCCTGGCCGGGCTGCGAACCCGTATTCACGGGCTGCCCTACGAGGTGATCCCCACCTGCTGGGACACCTTCTCGCCCTACCGGGGATGGCTCCCGACTCAGGTGGACCGACGCAGCTACGGTGTGCTGTTGGAGGCAGAGGGTAACGAAGGGGGCTTTGACTACTTCACCGCCGTCGAAGTGGAAAATTTTGACACTCTCAACTCGGATTGGGATCGGCTGGAAATTCCCGCTCAACGCTATGCGGTCTTCCCCCATAAAGACCATGTCTCAACACTGCGCGAAACCCTGCACTCGATTTTCTCGCATAGCCTCCCCACCCTGAACCTCGACCCTTTGCGTCATGCCCCCGGTGTGCCTCTGGTGCTGGAGCGCTACGAGGCCTCCTTCGATCTGACCACCGGTTGGGGCGGCATTCAGGTGCGGGTGCCACTCTCGGCGCGCACCCGCGATCCCGGCCACCGCTGAACCCGCTACGGTAGCTGCTTCAACCGCTCCAGCACCTCATCGGAAACCGGCAGAACCGTGCCGTGGCGGGTGCCTTCCGGAAATTCGATCTGGTCCGAGATATTCTCCCAGTGTCTGAAATCCCGGGTGCGCATGGCCCCGTACTGCTTGTTCATGTATTCATCGTAGTAGACGGTAGTCTCATCACCAATGTTCACAATAGTTGGGCCTTCGACCCAGACTCCCTCGGGAGTAAAAGGCTCCGAAGGCTCACTCCAGGGACCGTACAGGCTCTCACTGCGAGCGACCCGCAGGTTTTTCGCGGGCGGGTGACGGGTTTCATCTTTCAGGATCATGACGTACTCGTCGTCCACACGAACAATCGTGGAATCGATGACGTTGAAGCCCGGCTCGTAGAACAGTGCGGTGTCGCTATAGTGCTCAAAGTCTTCGGTGGTGGTGTAGTAAATGCGGTGATTCAGGCCATCGTCTCCCCGGCTCTCGGTTTCGGGAAAGCGGCCCGGAATGGTGCTGGCCCAGTAGATGACATAGTGCTGGTTGGCTTCATCCCAGAAAATTTCCGGTGCCCAGGTATTGCGCGCCTCGGGCTCATGAGCCATGACCGGGACAAACTGCTGGTCAGACCAGTGAATCAGATCGTCCGAGTGCGCCACGCCCAGCCCCTGGTCTTCCCAACCGGACGTCCAGACCATATGGAAACGCCCGTCCGGCCCCTGAATGATGCAGGGGTCACGCATCAGGCCATGGCCGACGGCCGGCTCCAGAAAGGGTTGATCATTTTTCAGCGCACGCCAGTGGCGACCATCGTCGCTGTAGGCCAGATGAAGGCCGCTCTCCCCGTTACCGCGAAAAGAGGAGAAGAGGTACTGTTGCTTATCCTGTTCTTGCTCTTCTTGTGCCTGATCGTGGTCTGGGAAAAACGTCTGACAGCCCATCAGTAACAGGGCAAACAGACCGGTGAAGGTTGCATTGAGTCTCATGTCATCGTCCGAATGTGATCATCTATTTATCATACGAATTTCGAAGCCTACCTGATCTTTTCCGGCAAGTCACCCGGCAACCCGGCCTTGGCCCGATGACATCTTTGTGCGCTATAGTGGCGGTACTGCGATCAACATTACGGCGGCCGCTTCAATGACATTGCACGCTCTCTGTTCCCGCCCTTCCCGATTGATTTTTGCGCTCTTTCTTCTGGCGCTTACCGCCTGCGCCCACCACCACAGCCCCGGGCCTGGTCGGGCGTCAATGAGCGAAGAGGAACACCGTTGCCTGGCCGGATACGCGGCTCTGGAAAAGGCAGCGCAACGGTTTGAGACGCGGGACGCACGACATCAGAGGGTGGAACATTTGCCCTACCTGCGCACCTCCCGGTTTCTGGCCAGTTTTGACACTCGCGCCCTGTCCGAAGCCGCTTACCGGCAATGGCTATTTCATCACCATGCGTTGGCCGTGGAGGGTCTGACAATAGAGTGGAAGCGGTTGCCCATCGCCGGGAAGCAGCCACTGGATCGATACTGGCCCAGTAAAGAGCGCGCCTTCAAACGCAAACTGAAGCAATGCGGCGCTCTGTTATTGGCCCATCAGGCTGAGCGGCCTCGACTGACCCACATCGCCGCACAGGATCACTATCAGACCTGGAAGCGCTGGGTAGGACTCTACCCTCTGGCGGCCATTCCTTTTTATCATGGCGTGGTCAGCGAGCAGACCATGATCCGCCGGCGACAGAACGTCTTTAACGATAAATTGAATACCGCCGACATTACCTCCGCCTCCGGGCTCGCGGCCGAGTCGGACAGCCCTAGCTGGACCCGCTTTACCGGGCCAATACCGGCGCTTTCCCCCGTCGAAGCGCTTGGTCAGTTGCGCCAACAGCCCCTTGATGCACTGGGCGTCCCGCAACTGAGCGAAGCAGCACGCGAGCAGCTTGTGGACGCCTTCATGCCGACGCTGGCGATTGAAAACACCGACAACACCCTGGCCGACAACGACCGTCCAGTGCAGTTGACGGCCAGCCGGGGAGCCGTTGCGCGCAACCCTGACCAACCGACGCTCTACACCCACATCAGCCTGGGCCGCTATCGCGACCAGGTGACCCTGCAGCTGAACTACAGCGTCTGGTTTTCCGAGCGGCGGCCCGAGGGGCTGCTGGACTGGCTCGCCGGGCAGTACAACGGAATTACCTGGCGGGTTCACCTCCTGCCTTCCGGCGCCGTTGTGGGCTATGACAAGATGCACCAGTGCGGTTGCTGGTATCAGTTTTTCCCGGCCATGGGATTCAGACCACGGCCGCAGCTGCCTCTCGCCCAGGAGCCGTTCAACATTGGCCGAACCCTGGATCCGAGGGAGCGACATACCCTTTGGCTGGAAGCCAACACTCACCACCTACTGGGAGTCAGCGCCGCGCCAGGCTCAGAGACCGGCACTGCGATGGAGGTGCACCCCTACAGCGACTTGCGAGCGCTGGAGACCCCCGAGGGCCCCTCCCAGAGCCCGTTCGACTCCCGGGGGCTGATTCCCGCCTCCCGACGCCCGGAGCGTTGGATATTCTGGCCCATGGGCATCGCCAGCCCCGGTGCCCTGCGTATTCACGGCACCCATGCCATCGCCTTTATCGGTCGCCGCCACTTTGACGATCCACGACTCCTGCGAGAGCTCGGTCTGGAGTAGCACAATGGTAATCGCCGGTGGGCGGGGATATACTGAGCGTGAGAGAGAGGGAGTGAGAGACCGTGCATAACGACACGGTGATCCGCCCAACTATAAATAAAGACTGGTGGACGTTATGACCATTAAAGACCTGGCTCGCCGTTTGGTGGGCCCAGCTGTACTCGCGTGTCTGGCCCATGAAGCCTGCGCGCAGGCCCCCGTTGTGAAAGCTGACCTGGACATGGTCAACCGCCCCGAATCCGAGGTCAATGAGCCGGGCTATGTGCCCTGGCCCGTGGTCTCGGCCAATACCGTGAGCGATACCTTTGACCAGGTGACGGTCACCTTCACCCGCCAGGGATCTGAAGGCTCGAGCCTGAAGTCCCACTGGTTCAAAGCCGGCTTTGATGCCCCGGCCTATGCCCGGCTGGTCAGTGACGGCATTACCGTCGACGGTGGCGAAGCGGGCGCCGCCATCCTGATGACCCTGACGAATCTGCCGGCCGGTGAGCATACCCTGCTGGTTTATCTCAACAGCCTGGACAACCCTGAAACGCAGACCTTCGCCCCGGTGGACATCTCCGTCAATGGGACCCTGGCCGTCGACGCCCTGGCGCCCTCCACCCGGGCTCTCGCCACAAGGGATGCCCAGGCCGCCTATCTGACATTCGACAGCGACGGCGGGGAAGTCGAAGTGCTGTTCGAAGCCGACGTCTCAGCCGGTGCTTCAAACAATAACGTCGTGATCAACGCTTTCGAGCTGAACACCCCCAATGCCGCCAACCAGGCCACCGCGCCCGTGCCGGGCGATGGCGACTGGCATGCCAACGCCGACAGTGGTCAGGTGACCCTGCGCTGGGACGCCGCACCGGGGGCGGTAGCCCACGAGGTGTACTTCGACACCGATGAAGATAATGTCCGCAATGGTACCTCGGAGGCGTTCCAGGGCAATCAGACCGACACCCACTTTGAGGTGGACGAGTTGTACAGCCGCCAGCAGTATTTTTGGCGGGTGGATCAGGTGGGCGCCGATGGCACCCTCACCGAGGGCAATGTCTGGTCCTTTCGCCCGCGGCAACTGGCCTTTCCCGAGGCTGAGGGCTACGGGCGCTTTGCCATCGGCGGGCGCGGCGGTCAGGTGGTGAAAGTCACCAACCTCAACGACAGCGGCCCGGGCAGCCTGCGCGAAGCGGTGACCGAACACGAAGGGCCGCGCACCATCATCTTTGATGTATCCGGGATCATCACCCTGGAGGAGCGCCTGACCCTGAGCGATTCGTTTGTGACCGTGGCCGGCCAGACCGCGCCGGGCAAGGGCATCGTCGTGCGCGGCGCGCCCTTCGGGCTCAGCGGCGCTAATGATGTGGTGATGCAACACATCCGGGTGCGCCTCGGGGCCGGTCGAACCTTTGACGGTATTGGCATGGCCGGCAGCGATCATTCCATTGTGGATCACAGCTCCATCAGCTGGACCATCGATGAGGCCTTCTCCTCGCGCAGCGGCAAAAACATTACCCTCCAGCGCACACTGATTGCCGAGGCCCTGAATGTCGCCGGCCACAAAAACTACCCGGAAGGCTCAGGCCATGGTTACGCGGCCAGTATCAGCGGCGACATCGGCAGTTTCCACCACAACCTGCTGGCCCACAATGAAGGGCGCAACTGGTCGCTGGCCGGTGGTCTGGATGGCAACGGCGAGTTCGCCGGGCGGCTGGATATTTTCAATAACGTGGTTTACAACTGGCGCTCACGCACCACCGATGGCGGTGCGCACGAAGTCAACTTCGTGAACAACTACTACAAGCCCGGCGCAGCCACGACGGAGTTCCACGCGTTGAATGCCCAGTACGAAAACTTCCCGGGCACCCAGCAATACTACTTTGCCGGCAATGTCATGCCGGGGCATTTCGACGAAGAAAACCAGACGGCCGGCCGCAGCGTCGCGGGTTCACCCGACGGTTATTCCGCCTGGGTAGACGAGCCTTTTTTCCCCTCTTTCGCCACCATTCACAGCGCCGAGCAGGCCTATAAAAATGTGCTCTCGGATGTGGGCGCGACTCAACCGGTACAGGATGATCAGGACCTTCGGGTCATCGATGAAACGCTTCAGGGCACCTTCACCTATCGGGGCAGCTATACCGGTCTGCCAGGTCTGCCCGATCATCAAGACGACGTCGGCGGCTACGAAGACTACCCCGAAGTCTACCGCGCTGACAGCCACGACAGCGATGACGATGGCCTGCCCGACTGGTGGGAGAAACTGTACGGCCTCGATCCGATGTCCGCCGGGGAGGCCTTTGACGATGCCAACAACGATGACGACGGCGATGGCTACACTCAGCTCGACCGTTACCTGCAGTGGAAATCCATGCCGCACTACCCGCTGGCGCACGAGGAGACGCTGAGCCTGAGCCTGTCCGAGCTGTTCCGCGGCTACACCGACGGGCCCGAGTACGCCGTCTCCAACACGATCAATGGCAGCGTCAGCCTCGATGGCGATAGCGCGCAATTCACTCCGAATGAGTGCGGGCTGGCTTCTTTCGATCTGACCGCCAGTGACAGTGCCGGCGACAGCATGACCCGGAAAATCGCGGTCTTTGTCGATTCGGACCCGGCCGGTTTCTGTGACAGGGCTCCGGCTGAGGGCCACTTCCCCACCAGCGTTCTGCCACCGGAAGAACCTTCATCATCCAGCAGCTCCAGTTCAAGCTCGAGCAGCGACAGCGGCTCAGACGATGACAACAACACCGGTGATGAAGGCAGTGGCGGCAACGGCGGCGGAGGCAGCGTGCCCTTCGGCCTGCTGTCATTGTTGCTCGGCCTGAGCTGGCTGCGGCGTCAAGGAAGGACACGGGCTTGAATGCCACCATCCGGCAGGCCTCTCCGGCCTGCCGCATCCGCTCGAGTTCGATTCAGTCCGCGCTGACACTGCTGGCCGCTCTGGTTTTCTCCGGGTGCGCGTCAGCTCCCGACCGGGCTCCCGACCCGGCAATTCCCTTCAGCGTCGAGGAGGAGCTGTTTGACCGGGAGCAGCCGGACACCCTCGGACTGCCGCCGGCTCCCGGGGCAGAGACCGTTACCGTCTATCGGGCGGAAGAGAACAGCTACCAATACAATCACGGCGCGGTCCTGACGGTGTTTCAGGGCCGGCTGTATGTGCAGTGGCAGAGTTCGATACAGGATGAAGATGCCCCCGAGACCGAGGTGCGCTACGCCACCAGTGATACCGGTGAGCGCTGGAGCGACCCGGCTGTTCTGGCAGAACCACGCCCGGAGGCGGTGGTGACCAACGGCGGCTGGTGGACCGACGGCGATACCCTGGTCGCTTACCTGAATGTCTGGCCCAAAGAGCTCGAGCCACGCGGTGGCCATGTCGAATACGTGACCAGCCAGGATGGCCAACACTGGAGCGAACCCAGACGGGTGACCACCGCCAGCGGCGCCGCCCTGGACGGAATCATCGAACAGGATGTGCGTCGGCTGGATGACAAGCGTTTACTGACGGCCGTGCACGTCCAGCCCGGACTGATCGCCAAGCCCTACCATACGGATGACCCTTCAGGGCTGAGCGGCTGGACCCCGGGGGAAATGCCGAACCTCGAGCACAAGCCCGAAATGAGTCGCGAGCTGGAACCCAGCTGGTTCATACGCGAGGACGGCGCCGTGGTGATGACCTTTCGCGATCAGGCGGGGAGTTTTCGCGTGCTCGCTTCGGTCAGTCATGATCGGGGTGAAACCTGGAGCCAACCGGTCATCACCGGGCTACACGACTCGCGCTCCAAGCAGAGCGCGGGCAACCTGCCCGATGGCACCGCCTTTATTGTCAACAACCCCAGTGGTAGCAAAACGCGCATTCCGCTGGCCATCACCACCAGCGAGAATGGACATGCCTTCGACCGGGCCTATCGGGTACGGGCCGGCGGTTCCGATCTTCAACCGCAGCGATTCAACGGTCGTTACAAACGCGCAGGCTACAGTTATCCCAAGAGCTACGTCGGAGACCGATACCTCTACATCACCTACGCCACCAACAAGGAGGATATTGAGCTGACGCGGATTCCTCTGTCGGCACTGGAACGGCGATAGCCCGGCGGTTCAGTCAGATCCATCCGCCAGGTTGGGCGTCACGGAGAAAAAGGGAATGCTCAGGGGGTATTCCCGAATCACCCCGTCCTTGGCCCGAACCGCGCCCATCACTGTAAACACAATGGAGAGGATCCCCAGCCCAATCAGCAGAAAAACGCCAATGACAACGAGCATCAGCACCAGGCAAATCACGAAATAGATGAGGGAACTCAGAATCCAGTTCATCACCACCCGCCCCTGCTGATCCACGTAGGGATCGTCGCGGCGAGTGAGCCACAGCGCCACCGGCACGATCAAACCGAAAAAGGGAATGATAAAATTGCAGAACTGCGAAAAATGCAGCAGCATGCTGTAAGTGCGGTTGTCCATGTCGCCCGCCACTCTGGCGGGACTTTGCGCTTCGCCCGAGCGCAGAATTCGGGCCTTGGCCGTGGCGTACTCTTCCTCGCTGATCAGTCCCTTCTCCCGCAGCTCCGCCAGCTTTTCGATTTGATCCAGGTCCATCGCATCATCCCTCTGTATTGGTTATTGGAAGCCACCAGTATAAAGCTCTATGCGTGTCGGGCCAATCATTTCAGATTCGCGGGCAGACCGGGATTCCCTGGTGCCATTTGCCGACAAAACACCCTCAAGTATCCCGGCCAGAAGGGGGGCTTGATTCTCGGACAAAACTGGAGTGAGATAGCCTCTTAAAACCACTGTAAAAACAGGACAGACCATGGCTTCCGACACATCGACAGGCAGCAAACTCGACCGGGTTCTGGCCGAGCAACGCGAATACATCGCCAAACGGGAAAAGGGCTATCGGGAGCAGGCTCTCAAGCTGTACCCCTGGATCTGCGGGCGCTGTGCCCGGGAGTTCACCCGGGCCAACCTGCGCGAACTGACCGTGCACCATGTAAATCACGATCATGACTACAACCCTTCAGACGGCAGCAACTGGGAGCTACTCTGCATTTACTGCCACGACGAGGAGCACGAAAAGTTCTCCAATTTCGTCCGCTACGGCAGCACCTCGGAAACCGAGCGGCCGGCCGCTACCCACAACCCGTTCGCCGACCTGAAAAGCATGATGGGCGGGAAGGAATAGCGAAAAGCGCTCGCCCCCATTCGGCATAAGCCGCCGGAGCCGTCACCCAGCCTGGCGCGCAATCACCACTGGATTACCACGTCTCGTGCGGGATCCGCATGACGCGACTCCGTCTCTCACCCGGAGGCGCGCGCTGCGCCTTCGACCCCCTTATCCTCTGAGTCACTTATCGAACCCGCCTCGAATCGGTCAACCCTCAGGTAATGGTGAATGCGTTTTGGTCATCCACCGTCACAGGTTGGTAACAAATAACCTCTAAGCTTTCGCGCCTGAACCTCAAGGGAGTCCGTTTATGAGACTGCGTAGTTTGACATGGGTCGTGTCGGTCTGGTTATTGGCCATTGGCGTCGAAGCCGATACGGTACCGTTCGCCTCCGGGGAAAGTGGCCGCTTGTTCAGCCTGCATGGGTCCAACACCATCGGAGCCAGCCTGGCACCCG
The DNA here is from genome assembly GCF_038419845.1 of Marinimicrobium sp. C2-29. Classification (NCBI taxonomy): domain Bacteria; kingdom Pseudomonadati; phylum Pseudomonadota; class Gammaproteobacteria; order Cellvibrionales; family Cellvibrionaceae; genus Marinimicrobium; species Marinimicrobium sp. C2-29. The sequence goes on along the minus strand of NZ_JBCAQT010000021.1, from coordinate 25,963 downwards.
AACTTGTTGAAGATTATCTCATTGCCAAGGGCGCACAAGACGTCAGCATCCGCGCCCGTGCAGAGGCCAATGAATATCGGGTGGAGGGCCGGGTCGCCAACAATCCCGTGTACGTCGACGTGGCGGCGCACGGATCCGGTACCGGGATGCGTGGCCTCGCCTCCGGCGAGGCGCAAATAGCCATGGCTTCGCGTCCGATCAAACCCTCCGAGCAAGAGCTATTGGCGGACTTCGGTCCCATGCGCCACTTTGACGCCGAGCATGTCGTGGCCATAGACGGCCTGGCGGTGATCGTCCATCCCAGTAACCCGCTGAATGCACTGACAGTCAACGACATTGCCCGGTTATTCTCCGGCGAGATTCGCAACTGGAGCGAACTGGGAGGGCCCAATCGGCCGATCAGCCTTTATGCCCGGGACAACAAGTCAGGCACATGGGACAGTTTCAAGAGCATGGTGCTTCAGGGAGATTACTCATTGGATGCGCATGCTCGCCGGTTCGAGTCCAATGACCGACTGTCCGACTCGGTGTCGGCCGATCCGGATGCCATCGGCTTTGTGGGTCTGGCCTCAGTGCGACGCGCCAAGGCAGTGGACGTGTCCCAAGATGGCATCAGCCCTCTGGGTCCGGAGCCGCTCTACGTGGCCACCGAGGATTACGCTCTGTCCCGGCGCCTTTTTCTGTACACCTTACCTGGCCAGACGCCGCCACTAGTGCGGGAGTTTATCGAGTTTGCGCAGAGCGCCACCGGTCAGCGACGGGTCGCGGAGGTGGGCTTTGTGTCCCAGAATCCGGTCAGTCTGAAACCCGCCATCCACCCAGATGCGCCCCCGGCCTATAGTGACTTGGTTCGCCATGGGGAGCGGTTGTCCATCAATTTTCGCTTCGACTCCGGCAGTTCACGACTCGACAACAAGGCTCTTTGGGATATCGAACGACTGCAACAGTTTATGAGTCAGCCGGCAAACCGGGACCGTCAGTTGCAGCTGATCGGTTTCGGTGATGCCCAGCAGTCCGAGCAGCGTGCGCTGGTCTTGTCTCAAATGCGGGCCTTGCGTGTGAAATCTGCCTTGCGTGAGCACGAGATCCACGCCGCTTCAATAGTGGGCTTTGGTGATGGCCTGCCGGTGGCGGACGACCGCGAGGCTGGACGGATCAAGAATCAGCGAGTTGAAGTCTGGTTGTTTGATCCAGCGGCGTCCACCGCCGTCAATGGCGCCAAAGCGGAATTGATGAAAGCGCGCGAATTGATCAACCCTGGAGCGGTCTCCGGAGTCTGGCCACAGCATAAAAAGTAGACTATCCGAGCATTGTGCATCAATGCCGGATGGTCTTCTTCCAGCATTGATGCCCCTCTCAGAAACCGCCTCCCCCCCCCTTAATTGCTCAAATCTGCTTATTCAGTCATCTTACCCTACACCAACCCTTACCTTAACTTTACACTCACGGAACACCCAAACACCTCCAGACGGTTGAAATCGAGGCGGCGAGCGCCACCTATACACCAGTAGGTTCATTTTGAAACCCCGTTAAGGAGATGCTCTTATGACCCAGCAACACGTCATTCCCCCCATTGGTCTCGGCACCTTCCGCCTCAAGGGCCAGGACGTCATTGAGTCGGTCAAATCCGCGTTGTCACTGGGCTACCGTCACATTGACACCGCCCAAATGTATGAAAACGAAGCCGAGGTCGGCCAGGCGATCAAGGAAAGCGGCGTGCCACGCGAGGAGATCTTTGTCACCACCAAGATATGGCATGGCTCACTCGCTGGCGATCAGCCCATCGAAAGCCTGAAAGAGAGCCTGAAAAAGCTCGGCATGGATCATGTCGACCTGACGCTGATCCACTGGCCTTCCCCCGGCAATGAAGTGCCCATGGAGGACTACATTGGCGCTTTGAATGAAGCCCGCAAACAGGGCCTTACCAAACACATCGGCATTTCCAACTTCACCATCGCGCAGGTGAACGAAGCCCTGCAGGTACCGGGTGGCGAGCATATCGTGACCAACCAGATTGAAGTACACCCCTATCTGGCCAATAAAAAGGTGGTGAAACACTGCCAGGACAAGGGCCTGCAGGTCACCGGCTACATGCCCCTGGCCGTGGGCAAAGTCATGAAAGACCCGGTGCTGCAGGAAATCGCCAAGGCGCATGAGGTCACCCCCGCCCAGATCGCTTTGGCGTGGGTGGCCCAGCAGGACATCGTGGTCATTCCCTCTTCGACCAAGCCGGAGCACCAGAAGGCCAACCTGGCGGCTCGGGACCTGCGTCTGAGCGCCGAAGAGATTGCCAGAATCGACGCTCTGGATGCGGGCGAGCGGATTGCGAACCCGGACTTCGCCCCCGAGTGGGACGTCTAAGAAAGACCGAGCTATACTTTCGGGAGGCGGCACACCACAAAACCAATCAGCCGCCTCCCATCAACCCGAGAGGAGACCGAGAGCATGGTTGCCATAACGGCCATCGACGTTCAACCCATCGGCGCCCCACCCACCGGCTTTGGCGGCGATGCCCGCAATATTGCCCAGGGCGGCCCGACCTACGCCAACGCGGTGCTGGAAATACTGACCGACCACCCCGACTTGCGCGGTACCAGCATCATTTTTACCAACGGCCACGGCCTGAAAGAGATGTGTGCGGTGACCCGGGATGTGGCCAACCGCTACCTGCTGATGGAAGACTGGCTACCGGAGCCGAATAAACTGCACTTGGACGGCAATCTGGGACGTTTCTGCAAGCACATGCTGCAGGACTCCGATTACAGCTGGCTGGGCGGTGTGGGCGTCTCCCGCATGGCCATCGGCGCGGTCGCCAACGCCCTCTGGGACCTGACCGCCAAGATCCAGCAGGTACCCGCCTGGCAACTGATGGCCGACATGAGTCCAGAGGAACTGCTCGAATTCATCGACTTTGAGCCCATCGGCGATGTTCTGAGCCCAGAGCAGGCCCTGAACATGCTGCAGCAGGCGCAGGAAGGCAAACAGGAGCGCATTCAGCAGATCTACCAGCAGGGGTTGCTGGCCTACAACACCGCGGGCTGGAGCGGCATCAGCAATGAGGGGCTGGTCGACCAGACCCGCAAAATGCTCCAATCCGGCTGGCCCCAGATCAAGATCAAGGTGGGCGCCAGCTACACCGCCGCCCGCATGCAGGCGGACGAGGCCCAAAAGGTGCTCACCCGCGAAGATATCGACCGGATTGCCCTGCAGGCGGCCAATGAGGACGCCGAGCGCATGATTCTGGTGTACCAGACCATCGAGCGGGAAGACCCGCGTGCGCAGAAAATGAAAGTGGCGGTGGACAGCAACCAGGTGTTCGATACCCGGTCGGCCTTCATTTTCGCCCACCAGCTGGCCCTGAAACTCTACGAGACCAGCCCCGAGTACCAGATCGAGTGGTTCGAAGAGCCCTGCAACCAGCACAGCGCCATGGCCCATGTGGAGCTCCAGCAGGCGCTGAACCGGGCCTTCGCCGACTATGATCCGCCGTTACGGGTCCCGATTTCCACCGGCGAGCACGGCGCCTCGCCCATCACCTTCAAAGACCTGCTGCACGCCCCGGCGCTGGGCGGGCAGAGCCGGGAAAAATACGCCATCGATGTGATCCAGATGGACTACGCCCGTGTCGGTGGCATCGGCGACAATCTCGCCATACTGCTGCTGGCCCAGAAGGCCCGGGAAGAGGGCCGGGACGTGCGCATCTGCCCCCATACCGGTGGCATTGGTCTGTGTGAGGGAATGCGCAACGTCCAGGCCCTCAAACAGGCGCTGTTCGGGCCCGACAATCGGGCGGGAGTGCCGGACATCCTGGAGTACGTGGCCGAAGAGGAGCGCAGTGTGCACGAGGGGGTCTTTACCAACCCCGCCATCATCGACCAGGGCTACTACCAGATGTCCCGCGAGCCTGGCGTGGGCGTGGATTACACCGCCCGGGGCAAGCAGGATTACACCCTGCCCGGCGGCGATGCCTGGCAGGCCAGTGATCACTTTGCCAGACTGGCACGTAAGTTTATGCAATCCGAGTGAAGGTGCTGGGTGAACTCGATCGACCGATCGCTGCCCAACACTGTAACCGGCAACAGGAGTGATACATGAAGATATTGATGGTTCTCACGTCACACGACCAACTGGGTGATACCGGCAAAAAAACCGGCTTCTGGCTGGAGGAGTTTGCCGCCCCCTATTACCGGTTCGTCGACGCAGGCGCGGAGGTCACCCTGGCCACGCCCAAAGGTGGCCAGCCTCCGCTGGACCCGGTGAGCGACTCTCCGGACGCCCAGACCCCTGACACCGAGCGCTTTCGGGACGACTCCGACGCCCAGAAGCTGCTCGCCAGCACCGTCAGACTGACGGAGATCAAGCCGGATGAGTACGATGCCATCTTCTACCCCGGGGGCCATGGCCCACTGTGGGACCTGGCCGAAGACCCCGCCTCAATCAAGCTGATTGAATACTGTTACGAGCACGACAAGCCTCTGGGCCTGGTCTGCCACGCGCCGGGCGTACTGCGCCACGCCAGGCAGCCCGATGGCCGGCCTCTGGTCAGCGGCAAACATGTGACCGGCTTCAGCAACACCGAGGAAGAGGCGGTACAGCTGACCCAGGTCGTGCCGTTTCTGGTGGAGGACACACTCAAGGACCATGGCGGCCAGTACTCCAAGGCCGATGACTTCCAGGAGCACGTGGTGACCGACCACAAACTGGTGACCGGCCAGAATCCGCCCTCCTCCGCCGCATCGGCCGCCGCGCTGCTCAAACTGCTGTAAAAGCGCGCCCGCCTGCAGGGCGGGCTTGGTCGCCGAGGAAACTGTGTTAAAGTTTTCACCACAATCGGAAGACGGCGAACGCCAACCGACGCCAAAAAAGAAAGCACCATCAACCGTGCAACAAGCAATCAAACCGTGATTAACGCCAAAAAAATGAGGAAAACACCATGAAACGCAGAGATTTTCTCAAGCTCTCAGCCGCCACCACCGGTGCGGCGCTGATTCCAGTGCACAATCTCTATGCCCAGGACGAAAAGCTCTCGCCCGACGATCCACAAGCCAAAGCGCTGAACTACGTCGAAGAAAGCGAGAAGGAAGGCCAGCGCTGTGATAACTGTGTGCACGCCAAGGGCGACCTGGAGTCCGAGTGGGTCGGCTGTAACCTCTTCCCCAACAAACAGGTGAAAGCCTCCGGTTGGTGTAACGTCTGGGCCGAGCGCTAAAACAGCGATCCATCGGCAAACCAACAAAAAAGGGCAGGGTTTTACCCTGCCCTTTTTTTATTGAGGGGTTGGCGTGGTTTCTGGCGATGCAATTTTTGGGTACCATTGTCGCTTCGGTCATACCTCAAAACAATAGAGACAACCCATGCTGACAACAGAACCCAACCCGATCTATCGCCCCAACCCGCAACGCTACGCTGACATGAGCTATCCGCGCTGTGGCCGCAGCGGCCTGCGTCTGCCCTCCCTCTCGCTGGGCCTGTGGCAGAACTTCGGCGGTGTCGACTCACTCAGTAACGCGCGCGCCATGATCCAGCGCGCCTTTGACCTGGGCATCACCCACTTTGACCTGGCCAACAACTACGGCCCGCCCTACGGCTCATCCGAGACCACCTTTGGCGAAGTCTTCCGCCAGGATCTGGCGCCCTACCGGGACGAGCTGATCATCTCCAACAAGGCCGGTTACGACATGTGGCCCGGTCCCTACGGTATCGGCGGTTCGCGCAAGTATCTGGTCGCCAGCTGCGACCAGAGCCTGAAACGCACCGGATTGGAGTATTTTGATATTTTTTACTCCCACTGCATGGACCCCGAGACCCCACTGGAAGAAACCATGGGAGCCCTGGACTACATCGTCCGCTCCGGGCGCGCCCTCTACGCCGGTATTTCCAACTACAGCCCGGAGAAAACCCGGGAGGCCATCGCCATACTCAAATCACTGGGAACACCGCTGATGATCCACCAACCCCGCTACAACATGCTGGACCGGTGGATTGAAGACGGATTGACTGATGTGCTGAAGCAGGAAGGTGTGGGGGCCATCGTCTTCTCGCCCCTGTCCCAGGGCATGCTCACCGACAAGTACCTCAACGGGGTGCCCGAAGGCTCAAGGGCCGCCCGTAGCGAGCAGATCTATTTCAGCGAGAGCGATATCAGTGCGCAGCAGCTGGAGCAGGTGAAAGCCCTGAACGACGTCGCTCAGGCGCGCGGCCAGTCTCTGGCCCAGATGGCGCTGGCCTGGACGCTCAACAACGAGGCGGTCACCAGTGCCATCATCGGTGCCAGCCGCCCCGAGCAGATCGAGAACTCTGTGGCCGCGCTGGACAATCCGGACTTCTCGACCGAGGAACTGGCCCGCATCGAGGCGATACTCAAACCATCGGCCTAACCGCTGGCTAGCCTGAGAGCCGCTGGCCCAGCCAGCGGCTGATCACCGGAATCTGCTCGGGGCAGACGCCGTGCTCCACCGGGTAGCGCTCATACTCCACCGGATACCCCCAGACCTTGAGCTGCTCGGCCGCCCTCTGGCCCAGAACCTCGGCCACTACCGGGTCCCGTACCCCATGTTGAACCAAAACGGGCAGGGTCTGGTTCGCCGGATCGCGCGGCACCTCCTGGTTGGCCAGATAGCTGGAGAGCACCAACAGGCCCGCCAGGGGTTTTCCGTAGCTCAGGGCCGCCTCATACGCCACCGCGCCCCCCTGGGAAAAACCGGCCACCACAATACGGCGACTGTCCACGCCGCGGGCCCGCTCCCGGTCGATCAGGGCCTGCACCTGGCCGGCGGACTCGCGCAACTGATCGACATTGACCGTGCGCCGCTCAAACGACATATCGAGAATGTCATGCCAGGCGCGCATGACCATCCCGCCGTTGACCGTCACCGGCATACGGGGCGCGTGCGGGAAAATGAACCGGGTCCGGCAGCCCTCGGGCAGAGAAAGTTGCGGCACCAGAGGCGCAAAGTCGTTGCCATCGGCCCCGAGGCCGTGCAACCAGATGACGCTGCTGTTAGCCTCGCCCTCGGGCTCGATTTCCACAGCGGGCAGGTAATCCATAAAAGCTCCCGAATCGAAAAACGCCCATTATAACCGCTGGAGGCTTCAGGAATAACCGCTGGAGCCAACAGAACAAGAGCTACCCCAACCTTCGGGAATAACGCTACACTGAAAGAGACGAACTGAAGCAGGATAAGTGATGACCCAAGCAATGAAAGACATACACGATTACACGGGCGGCGGCGCCGGTCAGTCAACCACAACCATTGATGCGGTAGTCTCGCCGGTCGGGCCCCTGAAGGTGCTGTCGAAGGTGGAGATGGCCAAACTGCTCGACGCCAGCCAGAGCGGCCTCTATACCCTCTTTCGCAGCTGTGCGCTGGCAGTACTGAACAGCGGCAATTACCTGGACGACGGCAAAGAACTGCTCGAGCGGTACAAGGATTTTTCCATCAAGGTGTTGCAGGAAGAGCGCGGCATCAAACTGGATGTGCGTGGCGCGCCGGCCAGCGCCTTTGTCGACGGCAAGATGATCCGCGGTATCAGCGAACACCTGTTCGCCGTCCTGCGCGATGTGCTCTATGCCAGCGCCGAAATCCAGCATAACCCGAAATTTGATCTGAGCACCCCCGAGGGTACCACCGACGCCGTGTTTCACATGCTGCGCAATGCCGACATTCTGTTCTCGGGCGTGGAACCGCGCATGGTGGTCTGCTGGGGCGGCCACTCCATCAGCCGCGAAGAATACGACTACACCAAGGATGTGGGCTACCAACTGGGCCTGCGCGGGCTGGACATCTGCACCGGCTGTGGCCCGGGCGCCATGAAAGGCCCCATGAAGGGGGCCACGATCGGCCACGCCAAGCAGCGCATTGCCGGGGGCCGCTACCTGGGCATCACCGAGCCCGGCATTATTGCCGCCGAAGCGCCCAATCCCATTGTCAACCAGCTGGCGATCCTGCCGGACATCGAAAAGCGTCTTGAGGCCTTTGTGCGCACCGGCCACGGAATCGTGGTCTTCCCCGGCGGCGCCGGCACGGCCGAGGAAATCTTCTACCTGCTGGGCATACTGCTGCACCCGGACAACCGGGACATCCCCTTCCCGCTCATCCTGACCGGCCCCGCCGATTCGGCCGACTATTTTGAGCGCATCAACGAGTTTCTCGGTGCGACCCTCGGCGAGGAGGCGCAGCAGCGCTATCAGATCATTGTGGACGACCCGGCACAGGTGGCCCGGGCCATGCAGGAGGGTATGCAGCATGTGCGCGACTTCCGCCGGCACACGGGCGATGCCTACTACTTCAACTGGCAGCTGAAGATCAATCCGGAGTTCCAGCGCCCCTTCCAGCCCACTCACGCCAACATGAGTGCTCTGGAGCTGCACAAAAACCAGGCGCCCCACGATCTGGCCGCCAACCTGAGGCGGGCTTTTTCCGGCATCGTCGCCGGCAACGTCAAGGACGAGGGAATCCGGGCCATCGAGCAGCACGGTCATTTCGAAATTCACGGCGACCCGTCCATCATGAAACCCGTGGATGAGCTGCTCGCGTCCTTTGTGGCCCAGAACCGGATGAAGCTGCCCGGCAAGACCTATCACCCCTGCTACAAGATTGTATAGGCGGGCGGTTCTGTCGGCGTGAGGAAGTGAGGGTAAGGCCGGGGCTCAGAGAGGAACACCACCCGGTTTCCTACAGGCTTTGTAGTCAATCTCCTACAAACATTGCCGACTATTGCCACTATTGCCCGAGCGGGGACTTATGGAGAATACACAGTAACAGGGAGGTACACAGGATGTGCTGGTCGACCAGGTAGGGTCAACGGAAGCACCCAACTCCGTCGGGCACAGGAGGTGCTCAGGAAGGAATACGGAATGGGGTTGGGATGGCAATCACGGACGGGCCCGGCACGACGCAGGGCCGATTGCGCCGCTTCAAGGGACAGAAATCGCAAGGGGCCGCGCTATGAGCGCGGCCCCTTCTTTTTATCGACCTTTAAATCGCTTCTATCAGCCCTTCAAAGCTTTCACGCGCAGGCTGACGGCCCAGAGCGTCAGAAGTTCTCTTCCAGATACTGGCGCGCCAGGCGCGACGCATCACTGGTACCGGACGCCACGTCCTCAAGCAATGCCTGAGCTTCCTGGGTGTTTCCCTGCTGATGATAGACCCGGCCGAGCTTGTACTGGGCATCGGCCCGTTTGCGATCATCGGGGAAATCGTCCAACAGGCGTTCAAACCAGGTCTGGGCCTGCTCGAGGTCTTCGTTCAGCAGGTAGATCTCACCCAGCCAATAGTGACTGTTGCCCGCGAAGTTACCCTCAGGATACTCATCGAGATACTCTTCGAAGGCATTGATGGCCTCCTCGATATCCCGATCCCGCAGTAACTGGTAGGCATCGCGATACTTCTGGGTTTCTGACAGGCGCTCCTCATCGGAGGAATTCCGCCCCCGGGGACCGGCATCCAGATCTGCGTTCGACTCGCCGCCCCCACTCAGGGCGCCAATACGCTTATCGAGATCCAGATAGTCATCCATCCGCTGCTGCTTGAGTTTCTGCAGCTCGTACGCCTGCTCTTCCACCATGCCGCGGAGCTGCTGCACTTCCCGCTGCAATGTCTGCAACTGGAAAAACAGCTCAGACTGGAAGTTCCCGGTGGCGCTGCCGCCAGCCTCCTCACTCTGTCCGGTGTGCTCGGGCTCGGAATCGACAACCTCGACCTGTGCCTGGGCTAAAGGCACGACCGCCAGTAGGGCGGCCGTCATCAATGGTTTCAACATAGCGATCAATACTTGATTTCAACACGACGGTTTTTGGCCCAGGCGCTGTCATTGCTGCCCATGGCCAGCGGCCGCTCTTCACCATAGCTCACCACTTCGAGGTCGTCACGACGAACGCCCTGAAGCACCAGAAAGTCACGCACGGCCTTGGCGCGACGCTCACCCAACGCCATGTTGTATTCGCGCGAGCCGCGCTCATCGGTATGACCTTCGAGCCGGACATCGGTCGGAGAATCCTTCAGGCGCTCGGCGTGAGCCAGCAGCAGCGCGCGAGCTTCGGGCTTCAACGTGGCCTGGTCAAAATCGAAGTAGACAATGGTGTCCAGCTCTTCCATTTCGTCATCGTCGCCCGAGCGGGAGCTTACGCCTTCGCGATCGGATGTGCCGGTAGTGACACCACCATCGCGCTCGGCGCTTTCACCGGTATCCATTCCCTCTTCATCCGAGGTGTCGGTGCTGGCACAACCGGCCAGAAACGCCATAACAAAGGCCAGGCTCAAACCCTGCTTCAGTAATTTGGTCATCATAATGTAACTCCATCTCTAAGTTTGTTGGTTGTCTCGGAACGACGCCAAGTCGTTGATAGTTCTAGTCAAAAAAGGGTGACCAGGCCGGTTCCCGCACATTACCCTGCTCAGATGGCAAGTAGTAGCGAGTGCCGACGTCGAGCGAAACGACCGCCAATACACCCTTTTCGTTTCGATTCGTCGCGTAAATTAGCATAGCACCATTCGGAGCGATACTGGGAGATTCATCCATCCGGGTCTCGGTCAGAATACGTATCGTCCCCGTCTCCAGGTTTTGAGAGGCGATATGGAATACCCCGTCACGCTGATGCACCATCACCATGGTTTCGCCATCGGGCGCCATACGCCCACGCGCGTTGTAGCCACCGTCGAAGGTTAAACGCTCCACTTTGCCGCTGGCAAGCGTTACTTTGTAGATCTGGGGCTTGCCGCCGCGATTGGAGGTAAAAATAATGCCTTTTCCGTCTGTCGTCCAGCTCGGCTCGGTATCAATAGCGAAATGGTTGGTCAGCCGGGTGAAACGCCCGGACTCAATATCCAGCGTGTAGATCTCCGGGTTACCGTCTTTGGAGAGCACCAGCGCCAGCTTCTCACCGTCCGGCGACCAGGCGGGGGCGCCATTCAGACCGCGAAAATCGGTCACCTGATCGCGCCGACCGGTGGCCAGTTCCTGAATGAAAATCGCCGGCCGGCTGGTCTCGAAGGAAACATACGCTACCCGACGACCGTCGGGAGACCAGACCGGCGACAGAATCGGATTATCTGACTCAAGCAACAGGCTGGGGCGGGCGCCATCAGCGTCGGAGCGCATCAGCCGGAAGGTCTGCTCCAGTTCGGAGCCCGGCTCACTCAAGGCTTCCACGTAAATGATTTCCGTGGAAAACGCACCGCGAATGCCGGTCAGGGACTCATACACCCGATCGCTGATCGCGTGGGCGATGTCCCGCAGCTGATTTTCGGAGCCTTCGACCACCTGACTACGCAGTATCTTGCGCTCGTTGATGACATCATAAAGCTCATAGTGGACCTCGTAGAGCCCTGCCTGGCTCTCTACCCGACCCACCAGCAGATACTCGGCGTCCACTACCCGCCAGTCGCGAAAATGCACGTTAGCCTCGCGCTGGGGGAACGAGAGCATATCGGAGCGCGGAATGGGATCGAACTGGCCACTGCGCAGGAGGTTGGCACTGATGATTTCGGAGATATCCTCCGGCAGAGAGCCACCGCCCACCAACTCCAGCGGCGCCACGGCAATCTTGGTGGGGTTGTCGACCCCCCGGGTAATCTCGATGGTCAGCTGTGCCTGACTGCCGGCGCTGACGACCAGCAACAACAAAAACGTTAGGCAATGTTTCACTGTCTCAAATCCTCTGGGTTAAACACCAACCGCAGCTGGCGAAAATGACGTTCAAAAACCTGGGAAGGCATATCCTGCACCTCCTCAAAACGATCGACGCGTTTGACCGCCTGCTCCGCCGAGCGGTCAAAGGCCGCGTTACCACTGCTTTCCACCACAGTGACGTTGACCACCTGCCCGGTCGGAACCAGCTGGATTTCCAGCACGCAGCGCATGCCGGTGCGCGCCGACGGGGGTCGGCTCCACTGGTTCTCGATGCGCTCAGCCATCACGTCGACGTAGCTCTGGGCCACCCGTTCGGATTGCTGAGCCTGGAAAAACTCTTCCTCTTCAGCCAGAGCGCGCTCCAGTCGCTCCTGTCGTTCCTGACGCTCGCGCTCGGCCTGCTGGCGCTGCTGTTCCGCTTCCCGCTCCCGGCGGGCCTGAGCCTCCGCTTCGCGGCGTTCACGCTCAGCCTGCTCGCGCTGCTCCTGCTCGCGCTTTTGTTGCTGGGCCCGCGCTTCGGCCTCCTGCTGACGGCGGCGCTCGGCTTCCTGGCGCTCACGCTCCTGCTGGTGTTGGCGCATATCGATCACTTTCTGCTGGGCGGCTTCCTGCTCGGCCTGGCGCTGGCTCTTGGGGGTAAACTCCACCACTTTGGCTTTGACCACCCGCGGTTTTAGCACCTCACGCGGTTCCGGCCGGGCATCCCAGGCAGACAACAGGATCACCAGCATCATCGCATGCAGGAACACGCTGACAAGGACTGGAATTGTATAGGCCTTCAGTCTCATGAGTCTGTGATCACTGTGGCGGTTCGGTCACGAGCCCCACCGAGGGCGCGCCGGCACTCTGGAGCTCGGTCATCAGGTTCACTACGACCCCGTAGCCCACTTGCTGATCGCCCCAGACAAGCACCGGCGTTTCCGGCTTCTGCCGCAGAATTTTGCTCACCGCGTCTTTGATTTCTTCGATGGGACGCTCGGTTTCCTGATCGCCACCGATGTTGATGTAGTAGCTGCCGTCCTTTTTAACGGAAACGATCACCGGCTCCACATCCTCATTGTCGATGGGTTCGGAGGGCGACTGCGGCAATTCCACCTGAACGCCCTGCATCAACAGTGGCGCGGTGACCATGAAGATGATCAGCAGCACCAACATCACATCGATGTAGGGCACCACATTGATCTCGGACATGGGCTTTTTTTTCGGTTTGCGCGCAAACGGGGACATAGCTGACACCTTGATACCCTTATTCCGAACCCCTTACGAGGAAACCTGCTTGCTGTGCACCTGCCGGTGCAGAATGGACGAGAACTCTTCGGCGAAGGTCTGGTAATAGCCGAGGATGGATTCCGCCTGCGCTGAATAGCGGTTGTAGGCCAGCACCGCCGGAATGGCGGCAAACAGGCCCATGGCCGTGGCGATCAGGGCCTCGGCAATACCCGGCGCCACCGTGGCCAGGGTGGCCTGATGGACGTTGGCCAGGCCGCGAAATGAGTTCATGATGCCCCAGACCGTACCAAACAGACCGATATAGGGGCTGACCGACCCGACACTGGCCAGAAACGGCAGGTGGGACTCGAGCTTTTCCTCTTCGCGCGAGAGTGCGACCCGCATGGCGCGCTGACTGCCGTCCATCACCGCGTCCGAGTCGGCGCCGCTTTGCTGGCGCAACCGGGTAAACTCCTTGAAGCCCGCGCGGAAAATATTCTCAACGCCATCGGCCGTGCGGCCGTTGCCCTGGCGGTAGAGGTGATTGAGGTCCACACCGGACCAGAACTGACGCTCAAAGGCATGAAACAGAATACGCGCTTTGCGCAAGTACAGGCCGCGCTGCACAATCATGACCCAGGAAATCATCGAGGCCAGAAACAACAACAGCATCACGAATTGAACCAACAGGCTCGCTTCGGCAACCAGGCTCCAAATAGACATATTCGTTTCAGCAGGCATAGTAATGTTAGCTCTCTGTAATGGATGCTATTTTGCGGTGCATATCAGCGGGAATAGCACGCGGCTTGAAACGTTCGCCGCAGACACACGCAATACGGATTAGACCCTCACACAACATTTCGTTCCCTCGCCAGACGCGTTGTCTGAACAAAACATGGGTACGGGCCAGACGGTCGATCTCGGCGGTCACCGCGAGCTGATCGTCCAGCCGCGCTGAGCGTCGATAGTTTATCTGCGCCGAGTGGACCACAAGCAGCAGGCCATCGTCCAGTATGGCGGGTTTATCATACCCCAATTCACGCAGCAATTCGGTGCGACAACGTTCCATGTACTTGAGGTAGTTGACGTAGTAGACGATGCCACCCGCGTCGGTGTCCTCGATGTACACGCGGATGGGAACCTGAAACGGTGGTGAAGCAGAGGCGTCCGGTTGATGCGACATAGGCAGCGTTTTCTCTTGACCTTAATGACTCTGATTGACCTCAGTTACTCTGGATCACGCAGGCGCTTGGGCAGATTCACGCCGAAATGCAGGTAGGCATTGGCCGTGAGTATGCGCCCACGCGGTGTGCGGGCCATGAATCCCTGCTGGATCAGAAACGGCTCGATGACATCCTCGATCGTCCCCCGCTCTTCACTGATGGCCGCCGCCAGACTCTCGACACCCACCGGGCCGCCGTCAAAGTTGTCCATCAGGGCCAACAGCAGCCGACGATCCATCTGGTCGAAACCGCGCTCGTCCACCTTGAGCATGTTCAACGCCAGGTCGGCCATTTCGGCGGTCACCAGGCCATCGCCGCGCATTTCGGCATAATCGCGCACCCGGCGCAGTAGGCGGTTGGCCACTCGCGGGGTGCCGCGGGCGCGCTTGGCCACTTCCACCGCGCCGGTCTCGTCCATCCTGACGCCCATGAGTTCTGCCGCCCGTAGCACAATGTGGGTCAGATCGGCCACATTGTAGAATTCCAGTCGCTGGACAATGCCGAAGCGATCGCGCAGCGGCGAGGTCAGCAGGCCCGCGCGGGTGGTGGCGCCCACGAGGGTGAAGTTGGGCAGATCGAGCTTGATGGAGCGCGCGGCGGGGCCCTCGCCGATCATGATGTCGAGCTGAAAGTCTTCCATGGCCGGGTAGAGGATCTCTTCCACCACCGGGCTCAGGCGGTGGATTTCGTCGATGAAGAGCACGTCACCCGGTTCGAGGTTGGTCATCAGAGCGGCCAAATCGCCGGCTTTTTCCAGCACCGGACCGGAGGTGCTCTTGAGAGAGACCCCCATTTCGGCCGCGATGATGTTGGCCAGAGTGGTTTTACCCAGCCCCGGGGGACCGAACACCAGGGTATGATCCAGCGCTTCGCCGCGCTTCTGGGCCGCACCGATGAAGATTTCCATCTGCTCGCGCACGGCGGGCTGGCCGATATAGTCGGCCAGGGTCTTGGGGCGCACGGCCCGGTCGATCACGTCTTCGCGCTCGAGCGGGGCCGGGTCTATCAGACGGTCGGTTTCGATCATGGAGGTCGGCTCGGTGGTCCTGATTCTAGAGGCCCTAGTCTATCAGACCTGGCTGATACTTCTGAGGGCCAGGCGAATCAATTCCTGACTGTTGGCGGTTGGCGCCTGGCGCGCGGCTGCCGAGATCATGCGGGCGGCTTCGGTGGGCTTGTAGCCCAGCACGATCAGGGCGCTCTCGGCTTCGTCCTGCCGGTCGTCACTGGCCTGATCGGCGCTATCGGGCACGTCGTCGCCCAGCAGGTCCCGGCGCGGCAGCTCCCAGCTCTTGAGCCGGTCGCGCAGTTCGATCACCAGCCGCTCGGCGGTTTTCTTGCCCACGCCGGGCACCTTGGTGAGGGCGCTGACTTTGTCTTCGCGCACGCAGCGGGCAATATCGTCCGCTTCCATGCCGGAGAGGATGGCCACGGCGAGTTTGGGCCCGACACCGCTGACTTTGATGAGGGTGCGAAACAGCTGACGGTCGCGCTCGTCGGCGAAGCCGAACAGTTGTTGGGCGGTTTCGCTCACGGCCAGGTGGGTGTAAAGCAGAGCTTCTCCGCCCAGTTCGGGCAGGCGGTAGAAGGTGGTCATGGGGGCCTGGACTTCGTAGCCCACGCCCTGCACGTCAATCAGCAGAAAGGGGGGCTGTTTTTCAATGAGTGTTCCGCGTAAACGTCCGATCATAATCCAATTGCACCAATAGTATTATTTGTACTGCCTCAAACCACCCTGCCCCGCCGAAACCCCCGACTACCGGCCAACGATATCAGGCTCTCCTGGGTATTGGCGTGGCACAGGGCCACGGCCAGGGCGTCGGCGGCGTCTTCCTGGGGGGTGCCGCTCAGGCGCAGCAGGGTTTTGACCATGTGCTGGACCTGGATTTTGTCGGCTCCACCGTTGCCCACTACTGACTGCTTGACCTTGCGCGCCTCGTACTCGTAAACCGTCAGATCCTGAGCCACGGCGGCGGTGATGGCTGCCCCCCTTGCCTGGCCCAGTTTGAGCGCCGAGCTGGCGTTTTTGGCCATGAAGATCTGCTCGACGGCAACCACCTGGGGGGCGTACTGCTGGATGATCTGGGTGATGGCGTCGAAAATGACTTTCAGGCGCTCGGGCAGGCTGCCGTCGGGAACGCGCACCACGCCGCTGGTCACGTAGGTGGCTTTGGTCCCCTTGAGGTCGATCAGGCCGAAGCCGGTCTTGCGCGAGCCCGGGTCGATTCCGAGAATCAGGGTCATGACTACCTCTTCACACTGGAACTGTGCAGTGTTGCATGCGCGCCCGGGCCCCGCAAGCGGCGTATTGGGCCACTTTAATCGGCGTTCAGCTCTTCCATGACGTCATCGGGGATGTCGCCATTGGTGTAGACGTTCTGGACGTCGTCCAGGTCTTCGAGCATGTCGACCAGGGCCAGCAGTTTCTCGGCGCCCTCTTTGTCCAATTCGATGGTGGTGGACGGCAGCATGATGATTTCGCTGTTGCTGGGCTCGAAACCGGCGTTGATGAAGGATTCCTTGACGTCGAAGTAGTCTTCAAAGGGGGTACGCACGTCGACGGTGCCATCGCTGTTGGTGACGATGTCTTCGGCTCCGGCTTCCAGCGCGGCTTCCATCAAGTCTTCTTCGGTGTGGCCGTCGAAGCTGATCTGGCCCATGCGGGTAAAGAGGTAGGCCACCGAGCCGTCGGTGCCGAGGTTGCCGCCGCGTTTGCTGAAGGCGTGGCGCACTTCGGAGACGGTGCGGTTTTTGTTGTCGGTCATGCACTCGACGAGGATGGCGATGCCGTTGGCACCGTAGCCTTCGTAGGTGACTTCTTCGTAGTTGTCGGCATCACCGGTGCCCGCCCCCCGTGCGATGGCTTTTTCGATGGTGTCTTTTTTCATGTTGGCGCCGAGGGCTTTGTCCATGGCCGCGCGCAGGCGCGGGTTGTCCTCGGGCGCGGCGCCGCCTTTGGCCGCGACGGTGAGCTCGCGGATCATTTTGGTGAATACTTTGCCCCGCTTGGCGTCTTGCGCGGCCTTGCGGTGTTTAATGTTTGCCCATTTACTGTGGCCAGCCATGAAAATTCTCCACCTACTGGTTCTTTATTTAATTGAATTTGAATGGGTGTCTGGTCCGAAGTATGACCTTCAAACCACGTTCAGGTCCGGTCCGATTTGGGGTAGACCTTACCAAGACACGTGGCAAGTACGTCCCTGTAACTCGTCAACACTAGTCCCGCGGTTGACGGTCTTGGTAAGGTCTACCCCAAACCGGCCCTCCGCACCCTGTAGCCACTTTTTGGAGAACACCTCCACAGTGCTACAACGTACCGATGCGAGCGACAGGAGGGGGGAAGCCCTTCCGGGACCGTGAGCCGTGGGACTAGCGCTCTCGAGCATACAAGGATGTACTTGCTGCGTGTCCCGGAAGGGTTTACCCCCTCCTGACGCGCCAATTCACTGCCCAGCTTATTCGCCCTTGGATTCAACAGCGGGCTTTTCTTTCTTGCGTAACCGGATGTTCAGCTCTTTCAGCTGCTGGTCGTCCACCCCACCCGGTGCATCGGTCATCACACAGGCCGCGCTCTGGGTTTTGGGGAAGGCGATCACATCGCGGATCGAACTGGCGCCGATCATCAGCATGATCAGCCGGTCCAGCCCGAACGCCAGGCCGCCATGGGGTGGCGCGCCGTACTTGAGCGCGTCGAGCAGGAAGCCGAACTTCTCCCGCTGCTCCTCTTCGCTGATGCCCAGCGCCTCGAACACCGACTGCTGCATGCTCTGATTGTGAATACGGATCGAGCCGCCACCCAGCTCCGTGCCGTTGAGCACCATGTCATAGGCTCGCGACAGCGCCTCGCCCGGATTCGCCTTGAGCTCCTCCGGCGAACAGGACGGCGCCGTGAAGGGGTGATGCAGCGAGTGCAGCGAGCCGTCATCGAGCTCCTCGAACATCGGGAAATCGACTACCCAGAGTGGCGACCACTCGCAGGTGTACAGATCCAGATCCTCGCCCAGCTTGCAGCGCAGCGCGCCCAGCGCCTCGCTCACCACGGTGGCCTTGTCAGCGCCGAAGAAGATCAGGTCGCCGTTGTCGGCCTCGACCCGATCCAGAATCGCCTTGCGCACGTCGTTGGGCAGGAACTTGACGATGGGCGACTGCAGCCCTTCATCCAGGTCGTTCTTGTCATTGACCTTGATATAGGCCAAGCCCTTGGCGCCGTAGATGCCGACAAACTTGGTGTAGTCGTCGATCTGCTTGCGGGTCAGCTTGTCGTTGCCGCCGGGCACTTTCAGGGCGGTGACGCGGCCCTTGGGGTCTTTGGCCGGGCCGGAGAAGACCTTGAAGTCCACACCGCCCATCAGGTCTTTCACATCCACCAGCTCCAGCGGAATGCGCAGGTCCGGCTTGTCGGAGCCGTACTTGGCCATGGCTTCGGCGAAGGTCATGCGCGGAAACTCGCCCAGATCCACGCCTTTGAGCTCCTGGAAAATTTTGCGGATCATGCCCTCGGAGATGGCCATGATGCCATCCTCATCCATAAAGGAGGTCTCGATATCGATCTGGGTGAATTCCGGCTGGCGGTCGGCGCGCAGGTCTTCGTCGCGGAAGCACTTGGCGATCTGGTAGTAGCGATCAAAGCCGGAGACCATCAGCAGCTGCTTGAACAGCTGGGGCGACTGGGGCAGCGCGAAGAACTTGTTCTCGTGGGTGCGCGAGGGCACCAGGTAGTCGCGCGCGCCTTCCGGGGTGGCGCGGGTCAGGATCGGGGTCTCGATATCCAGGAAACCCTCGTCATCGAGGTAGTTGCGCACCAGATTGGTGACCTTGGAGCGGAACTTGAAGCCTTTCTGCATTTCCTGGCGACGCAGATCCAGGTAGCGGAACTTCAGGCGCACATCCTCGCCCACGGAGTGGTGGGAATCCAGCGGGAAGGGCGTGGTCTCCGCTTCGTTGAGGATGTTCAGCTGGGTGCCGTAAACCTCGATTTCACCGGTGCCCATATTGGGGTTCACGGTGGCGGCATCCCGCGCCCGCACCTTGCCGGTGACCTGCAGCACGTACTCGCCCCGCACCCGATCGGCCAGGTCAAAGTGTTCGCCCGTATCGGGGTCAAACACCACCTGAACAATCCCCTCGCGGTCGCGCAGGTCGATGAAGATCACGCCGCCGTGGTCCCGGCGACGGTCGACCCAGCCACAGAGAGTGACTTCCCGTTCGATGTCTTTGGCTGTCAGTGTGCCACAGTAATCACTGCGCATAAGGCGTTTCCCGTTGTCTGGATGCATGGTTTGCATGCATGGTTTGAATGCGTTGTCTGAATACGTTGTTTTGCCCCTACCTCGAGCGGCACTAGCTGCCGGTCGCGGTAGTGCTGGAGCTGGAGCCGGCTTTGCTGCCCTTGTCGGCGCTGTCGCTGGAGCCACCCTCTGAGCTTTTGCGCTCGCCCGCCAGATTCTTCTGGTTGGACTTTTTAAAATCGGTCTCGTACCAACCGCCACCCTTGAGACGGAAGCCGGCGGCGGAGATTTTCTTTTTCAGGCTGGGTTGCCCGCAGGCGGGGCAATCCACCAGTGGCTCATCACTGAGCTTCTGCAGCGCTTCTTTCTGATGGCCGCAGGCCTGGCACTGGTATTCGTAGATGGGCATTGTGGTAATCCTCACTCAGAGATTCAATCAATGGCAAACGTCTTGTCGACGCCAGCAATACCGCACCGGGCCAAAAAACGCGCGATTATACCCCAATGGGGCGCCAGCGAGAACCGGAAGGGCCGACAAGCCAAGGCTATTTAGGGGCGATTCTGCGAATTTAAAGCCTCATTGGGCGCTTTTGCTCAAACCTCAATACCCACCGTATTGCCCTCGTAGATCAGGGGGATGAACTCCAGGGGGCCCACGCAGCCGGGCGGCGCGTCCAGCGCCTCGCCCGTGCGCAGGTCAAACTCGATGCCATGCACCGGGCAGCGCAGCACCCCGGCCGCGACGCTCGCCTTGTGCAGGGGCGCATCCATATGCGGGCAGCGATTGGTCATCAGGTAGGTTCGGCCCTCCTCATGCAGGAGCAACAGGTCCCGCCCCGCGACCTTGAAAATCCGTCGATACCCCTCCTGCAACTGATGCAGCTTTTCCAGTGGCTGATAGGCCATTTTTTCCTCCCCCGACTCCACACTTTCCGCTAGACTAGCAGCCGCCGGGGCCTCTGCCTACTGCCCCATCAATCGGCACGCAAGAGCGATTTTATGCACAGCCCCAACACCCAGCAGTACCTGGAAACGCTCAGAACCCTGTCCGAGCGTCTGGTTGCCGTCCAGAAGCCCATCCGCATCCTCGATGCCATCAAGTGGTCCCCCGAGATCGAGCAGCGATTCCGCGCCAGCGGCGGGCGCGAGCTACCGGCCGTGGATGCCGGATTTTATCAACGCCAGCCACTGAGCTTTGACCCCGCCGCCCTGGATCGCAGTCTGGCCGAGCTGGACCGCGATATTGCCCGGCAGCTGGGGCGCGGCGATGCCCTGGGCCGGATACTGCGCGCCACGGTGGACCAGTACCAGCTGGTGGTGCAGCTGCTGCGCCACCGGGGTCAGAAGGAGTTCGGGGACTTCAGTCGCCAGCTGTATGGCTCCGCCGGGGCGCATATCCGCGGGGATCGCAATACCCTGCGCCAGCTGGGCGAGCGGCTGTGCGAGATTTTCTCCCTGCCCGCCGCCGACCACCTCAATCGCCCGCATCAAAACGATATCGACGGTGAGCAGGCGGTGCGCATGCTGCAGAGCCGGATGAACGACTACTTCGGGCCGGGCAAGGTGAATGTCAAAATTAGCGATGACATCGTCTCCGACGCCTCGGCCGGTGGCGACAGCATCAAGGTCAACCGGCGCGCGCATTTCTCGGAGCTGGACATTCAGGTACTGGAGGTGCACGAGGGCTGGGTCCACATCGGCACCACTCTCAACGGTCGGGAACAGCCCTGGGCCACCTGGCTGAGCGTGGGCTCGCCCCGGATCACCACCATTCAGGAGGGCATGGCGGTGCTGATGGAGACGCTGACCTTCAGCTCCTTTCCCCAGCGCGCCCGGCGGGTGAGCGACCGGGTGGTCGCGGTGGATCTGGCCGAACAGGGCGCCAACTTCTGCGAGGTGTATCGCCACTTTCTGGACAAAGGCATCAGTGAGCACGACAGCTACCGGGTCACCCAGCGGGTCTTTCGAGGGGGTCAGGTGGCGGGCGATTCCGGATCGGTGTTCACGAAAGATATTGCCTATGTGAAAGGCTTCGTTGAAAATGTGAACTTTATTCGCAGTGCCATTGTTTCCGGCGTTCCCGAAATCATTCCGATGCTGTTTGTGGGTAAAGTCACTCTGGACGATCTTCCGCTACTGTACGAACGCTACCTGGAGGGCGTTGTGGCGGGCCCCAAATACGTGCCGCCGATGTTCCGGGACCTGAACGGGCTGTATGTCTGGTTCGGCTTTTCCAGCGGCCTGTCGCTGATGAACATTCCGCGCATTCAAAAACACTTTGGCAAATTGTTCGAACAACTACCGGCCACCGCACCGATTTACACTGGCCAAACCGACGCCGAATTGGATTAAGCTTTTCCGTATGATGCATTATAAAATTATTCTGACCGGCAGTGACATTCTGGTCGATCACTATGGCAGCCCGGACCCGGTCATGGGCTTTGTGGCCTGCCGGATCATCAAGGCCGACTCGGAGCGGCTGGCGATCGCGACGGTCAAGCGCGATATTCTGGTGCAGTGGAATCAAAGCTTCAACGCCGACCGCAAAGCCGGTCTGCCCAAGCTGACGATCGAGCAGATCAGCACCGTGAACCCCCTGTTCACCCGCAAACCCAAGCACGATTACTATTTCTATTCCTCAGAGGAAGCGCATCGGGAGCACCTGGAGCATTTCACCCGGCCCAAACGCCGCTGGTTCGGCCGCAATAAACAAGCGGACGAACAGGGCTGAACTCTGCTGACAACTCCAGGGGCTTTGATAATTCCAGGGTTTTAGGTCTAAGGTTTTTCGGGCAGACACCACTGGATGGGCGTCTCGCCCCTGTCGCGCAGGTAGTCGTTGGCAGTGGAGAAATGCCCGCAGCCTAGAAAGCCCCGGTGTGCCGAAAGCGGCGAAGGGTGCGAGGATTTGAGGATCAGATGGCGGCTACTATCCAGAAGCTGCGCCTTTTTCTGCGCGTAACTCCCCCAGAGCATGAACACCAGACCGTCGCGCTCGCGGTTGAGCACTTCGATGGCCCGATCGGTGAACGGCTCCCACCCCTGACGCTGATGCGAGCCCGCCTGCCCCTGCTCTACCGTGAGGGTGGCATTGAGCAGCAGCACGCCCTGGTCGGCCCAGGACTGCAGATACCCGTGAGCCGGAATGGGACAGCCCAGGTCCCGGTTCAGCTCCTTGAACATGTTCTTGAGCGACGGAGGCGGCGCGACCCCCGGCTGCACGGAAAAGCACAAGCCGTGAGCCTGGCCCGGGCCGTGGTAGGGGTCCTGCCCCAGGACAACCACTTTGACCCGGTCCAGTGGGGCGCTGTTGAAGGCGTTGAAAATATTTTTCGATGCCGGATAGATCACTTTGCCCTGTTGCTTTTCGCTACGCAGAAATTCTTTCAACTTCTGCATGTAGGACTGCTGAAATTCCGGCTCCAGAGCCGAAAGCCAGCCGGGCTCCAGGTCGATGTTTTTCTGCGCGTTGGCCATACTCTTCTGTCCGGGCTGTTTTTTGACAGGCGCCAATTTAGCATTGATTCAATCCCGGTAAAACACACCGTCCTCATCGGAGCACGACGTAGGATGCGGTAAGCGTCAAGCGCACCCTACGATGAGTGTGTCCAGTTGCACCTGCGATGCCGGAGCGTCGGCGGTAATGCGCCCGGCGAGCGGTGGGCCGGGCGCGTGGAGGGCTAGATGCAGTATTCCTTCAGGGGCGGAAAACCATTGAACTCTACCGCGCTGTAGGAAGTGGTGTAGGCGCCCGTCGACAACCAGTAAAGCCGGTCACCGATCGCCAGGTTCAGCGGCAGCGGGTACTTGTGGTGCTCGTACATGATATCGGCGCTGTCACAGGTCGGCCCGGCCAGAACAACATCCTCCAGCTCACCGCGCTTTTCCACGTAAATGGGAAACTTGATCGCCTCGTCCAGCGTTTCGATCAGCCCCGAGAACTTGCCCACATCGGTAAACACCCAGCGATGCAGTGCGGTGCGTGACTTGCGCGCGATCAACACCACCTCACTCACCAGAATGCCCGAGTTGGAAATGAGCGAACGGCCGGGCTCGATGATGATCTCGGGGAAATCTTTACCGAAGTCTTCCTCAATGAAGCGGGTGATCTCCGAGGCGTAGGTCTCCAGATCGTTGGTGCGGGTCAGGTAGTTGGCCGGGAAGCCGCCGCCCATGTTGATCATCTTCAGCTCGATCCCGTCCTCTTCTTTCAGACGCTCGAAGATCACCTTCACCTTGCTCAGCGCCGCATCCCAGCTGCTGATCTCGCGCTGCTGGGAGCCCACGTGGAAAGAGACACCGTAGGGAATCAGGCCAAGATCGCGCGCCAGGATCAGCAGGTCCATCGCCATGTCGGTCTGGCAGCCGAATTTGCGAGACAGCGGCCAGTCGGCGGTCTGGGTGCCTTCGGTCAGGATGCGCACGTAAATCTTCGCCCCGGGCGCCGCCCGGGCGATGTTGCGCAGGTCGGCCTCGGAGTCGGTGGCAAACATGCGCACACCCTTCTCGTAAAAGTAGCGGATATCGCGACTTTTCTTGATGGTGTTGCCATAGCTGATCCGCTCACCCGAGACGCCGCACTGCAAGACCTTGTCCAGCTCGTAAATCGAGGCGATATCGAATTTGGCGCCCCGCTCGGCCAGCATCTGCAAAATGGCGGGCGCCGGGTTGGCCTTGACCGCATAGTAAATGTTGGCGTAGGGGAAGTTGTCTTCCAGGGCCTGGTAGTGCCGGTCGATGGTCGCCGTGTCGATCACCACGAACGGCGTTTCCCGCTCATCGGCAAAGGCTTTCATGCGAGCAAAGGTCTGCGGGTCGTAATAGTCCTGCAGTCGGATGGGCGAATCGGTCATGGCACCCCCTGGGCGTTGAAAAATGCGTCGGTCCGGCCGGGTCGGCCGTGATCGCGGCAGCGATTGAATACAAGTTTCAGCCGCTTGGCAAGCATTATTGTACCGAAACAGAAAGGGGATTCAGAGGTGTGTCCAGAGGGGCTTACAGAGGGGCTTACAGAGGGGCTTACAGAGGGGTAAAACCGGCCCGCGCCCTGCGGGGCGCACGCCGGCTTCGGGGTTCACTGGCTGTCTTCGCCGGTGATCATTTTGCGCTGCTTGGTCACCAAGGCCTCGAGCGAATCGCGCACGATCTGCAGGCCTTCACGCAGGATCTCTTCCTCGATCAGCAGCGAGGGCAGAAACTTGAGCACCTGGTCATCGGCACCGGCGGTCTCCATCACCAGGCCGCGGCTGAAGGCTTCCTGAGAGGCCTCGGAGGCCATGCCAGTGGCGAGCTCCAGGCCCCAGACCATGCCCACGCCCCGCACTTCGGGCTCCAGCTCGGGGAAGTCGGCGGCCATCTTGTCCAGCTCTTCCTTGATGATCTGGCCCTTGTACTCGACCACCTTGCCCATGTCGTCATTATCCCAGTAGCTCAGCGCCTGGGTTGAGGCCACAAAGGCCAGGTTGTTGCCGCGGAAGGTACCGGTGTGCTCACCGGGCTGCCACTGGTCCAGCTCCGGGCGCATCAACAACAGTGCCATGGGCAGGCCGCCGCCAATGGATTTGGACAGGGTGACCATGTCCGGGTGAATCCCGGCGCGCTCGAAGCTGAAGAAAGTACCGGTGCGGCCATTGCCCACCTGGATATCATCAATGATCAGCAGAATGTCGAACTCGTGGCACAGCTTTTCCAGCGCCTGCAGCCACTCGTCACTGGCGACATTGATGCCGCCTTCGCCCTGGACGGTTTCGACGATAATGGCGGCCGGCAGGTCGATACCGCTGCTGCCGTCGGCCAGGAACTTGCGCATGTACTCGATGCTGTCCACATCTTTACCCAGAAAGCCGTCATAGGGCATGAAGGCGGTATTGATGCGCGAGCCGTAGGATTCGTCTTTGTAGAAGTAGTTACCGGTGGCCGCCAGGGCGCCCATGGTCAGGCCGTGATAGCCGTTGGTAAAGGTGATGATGTTGGAGCGACGCTTGACCATGCGAGCCAGCTTGAGCGCGGTTTCCACCGCGTTGGCACCGGTCGGGCCGGTAAACTGCATCTTGTACTGCAGGCCACGGGGCGCCAGAATGGTGTCACGAAACTTGGTCATGAACTCGCGCTTGGCGACGGTCGCCTTGTCGAGACCGTGCACAATGCCCTTGTGCTGCAGGTACTCGATCAGCGCCTCGGTGATTTTCGGGTTATTGTGCCCGTAGTTGAGTGTGCCGGCGCCGGCAAAGAAGTCGATGAAGCGGTTGCCGTTCTCATCAAACAGTTCCGAGCCTTCGGCCTTGTCAAAAACGACGGGGAAGGAACGCACATAACCGCGTACCTCGGACTCCATCTCTTCGAAAATTCTCATTGAACATTCCTCTTTCTGGTCAATCGGTAAATGGCTTCACTGACGACGGATATGGCCTCCATGGCTCCGAACGCCGGGCGTCTCAGGCAGAGTCTGGCGGTGCTACCGAGAGCCTCCGAAGGGGCTCCCACAGGGATCTCCCGGCCGTCTTCCGCTGAAATAGGGGGCCATATTTTAGAGAAGTTTAGAGTTCAAAGCAAATTGAAGGATTCGAACCTCGCCTTGAAGCCCGGTGTTGGCGGGGGGCGTTGCGGTTTATCGAGTAGGAGGGGGAGTTGCCTCCCCCGTCCTCTCACACCACCGGGCGTACGGTTCCGTAC
>NZ_JBCAQT010000020.1:0-63803 GCF_038419845.1 Marinimicrobium sp. C2-29 | reverse complement strand
AGAAGTTGGCCACTGTGGCCTAGCTCTACTTATGGCCCCTGTTAAAAATGGGGGGATTACCGGACAAGCTTCACAAAAACTGACAGATAAGAGGGTAAATGGTGCCCCGAGGGAAAGTACAGAGAAAAAGGTGAGTGATAGGAGAGAACCACATGTACTACCTACTGGGCCTAACAAATCGCCCCCGTAGCCAGCATCGCTGATACCCCTTTCATAAAAGAGTTGCGGTGGTGACTTGGTTCGGCTATTACCATGGAAGTGCCCGATCCACAGTAATCCGAGCTAAAGCCCTATGCGTTAAACTCTCCCGCTGAAGATCAGTATATAGGGGGCTTTGTTGAAACCAATCCGCCGATTTAACGTCTTGGTACACCCTTAAAATGTCCGGTTTGGATACTTCATGCCTCAAACATTATTGCCAAGCAAAAACCGCTATCGTCCGTTTTCGGCCAAAAGCGGACGTTGAGCTAGATTAAAAAGGGATTAATCATTGACCAACCCGATTAAAAATCGATATATTTCTACCATTGCGAGCGTGTCACGCTCCCATAGCCAGATAACCATCTTTCACGTGTAGATCGTCATAATTTATGACTAGGGAAAACCACAGGCAGAACTTTCTTAATGGAGGTGGAGCCTTCAAATCTGGCATCGATATACGCTGCCTTGAAAACATTCTCCAAATCCACCATTCGCTCATTTATATCGAGAAGAAAGGACTCTTTATCTGGATACATTGCAGACATCTTCATATCCTTCGCGCACAAATTTCTGCATGAAAGTTGAGAATTCCCCATAGGGATAGTGATCAGGGTCTCTCTTTAAAAACCAGAGGGACTTTGGACAATTAAGAAAGTGAATAAAATCTGTCTTTGTGAGCATCACTACTTATCATGAAGCACATTACCACGGGCATAAAGTATAAATTGATGCTTAGAAATCTATTAAAAAAAGGTGGCTCGCCAAGACCACCTTTGTGCAACGGAACCGGTTTTGATTCAGTTTCGCCGCCGCGCATGTGTGTGTGGCTGCATACAGCCATTAAACTGTCTGACGAAGCGCGTATGCCTAATATACCTCTTGGCTACGCTTCGCGTCCAGTTCTTTTCCAAAATCAAAGTCGTACCAATTAGTGAACCATCGCTGAGGCCTGCTATCACTATCGGTAAAAGTTATAATATCGCCTACAAGCGGGGGATCGGTGACTTCAAACATTTCAAGAGCTTTTCGCTTCCTATCATCGGGCACATACGGGCAAGAGATTATATCGAACAAAAGGAAAATCATCTCTGCATTTTTATGACAAGTTTCCGAACGCATTCGAATTCGGTCTAGAGCAGCATCAATAATGCGATCTCTCAACGTATTATACCGAACCTTATTCTTCATATAGAAAAGCGACACCGATATAGAAAAATAGTTTAAGGAGTTAATGGGCTCGGATTTACTTCCATTATCCATTGCTTTTATTCCGAGATAATTGCTGAGTACACTCTCCTCTAGCCAATAATCGCGACCAAGCTCTGACAGCGCGATAAGCAAATATAGGGTCTCTACTTGGGTTTGTTCAGAGGTTTCATTCTTTTTAAGAACAAAGCAAACATTATCAAATATTTGCTTATGCACAGACTGCACCTGTTCTTGCTCAACATGTCCTGTTTTAAGAAACAGAATAACGACCCGGAGTATTCGACATAGCCGTATGGTGGTATTCACTCGCGGCGATACAGAGTAGATAAAAAAGAGAAACTCTATGATGCCCTTGATAGCATTAATTAGCTTCGTCTGAGATCTAAGCTTCGGGCTGACTTTAAGATAGTTTGTAAATATCTTTTCGCACCGCCTCTCCACTATGGCAAGGCTGTAGTTCAGCATATCTTTATATTCTACGCCACATGTTTTGATGATTGTTTTAAAGCTTGTTATTAGAGCATTGGCATTTACGTGGACCGAACCCTTGGTTTGGACTTCTCCGCTATCGACCTCAATATCTTCCAAAGAAAATTTAATTCTGTCTTCAAGCAAGCGGGCTATTTGCTGCTTCGCCATTGTGATCTCGGTAATAATAGGCTTTTCATAGGTTATTGCCTTGGCCGTATTCAGGTATAGTTTGTATTTTTTAAGCGTGTGCTGAAGATCCTCAACAATTTGTTTTGCATCACTTTCATCATTAACAAAGATAAAATAATCATCAACATATCTGAAGATTTCATAGTCACGCCCATGTAAAAGGGCTTCATTCTTTGCGGCAAGCTTATGCGAGACATCTCTATCAATAGCCTGAAGTATTACTTCAGCGAAAATGCGCGAAAATTCAGGCCCAATAATTATGCCATGAGTTTCGCCATGATTCATATGATGCATTAATTTATCGAACCGATCTGGAAATGTCCCGCCATTGAGGTCAAGGGACGCTTTTTGTGCATCCTTTCCAATTACTGCCCAGCCTATTGAATGAGAGTAAATGCTGTCGAAACACTTAGAAATATCAAGCTTGAGTAGCTTATTATATTTTTTCTCAGCACGGTGATATCGATAGGATTCATAAAACTTATATATATTACTGTAATCTTTATAGACAAAAAATGACTTCAGGCTTTCATATTCTTGATCAGACTGCTCAACAATCTCTGGGTCAGTTGAGAGTCTATCGAAGTGGAGCTTATCTTGATGGTATCGAACTCTCGATATTCTAGATGGTGCTCGAATCGTAAAAGAGCTAAGGGACGTATAGTAGAGAATGGTCTCTTTACATCGGTCGTAAAAATCGACTACTAAAAGTTGGCTCTTAGGATGCGGAACACATAACTCTCTAAATTCTGTCTCTTTGTGCCTAACCTTATAATAAAAAGGTATCATAAACCGTTCTGGTTTTGGCTCTCTGTTCGCCTTAGATATTCCTTTGTCGTCAAGCTGGTATCGCACAAAATCTGTCAATTTTTCTCCGACATACCTCTGAACAGTCGTAATCCGGTTGGCATTGTCCGGCATCGCGAACAATAGCATTACGATTTTATCTAGTGCCTTACCTGCTTTCAGCCACACAATGGCGTTATCCTCGACAGCAATTCTATGACGCAATACAAACGAATAGAAGTGACGATTTGAAAACGAAATAGGTATCTCAAATGGCAATACATCTGATAACAAACAGCGCTCTTTTTTATAGGGGAAGCGTACTTGCTTAATAGACATGATTCCATACCTCCACTATTTTCGACAGATCCTTAGCGGAAAATTTATGATATTCTCTGGTTTTAAAACCGTTTTTGAACGACTGTTCGGAAAGCCTGTTTTGCAATCTGGGATTCGTTAAACCAGCTATTTTTTTAGATAGATATTTATCCAAACTTTGTAGATCATCTAGTTTTGTTAGCAATGAATTCGAAAAGAATATACCAGATACTACATTCTTTTTATTATTAACTAGACGTGTATTGCTAGTTAGAAAACGGACGCGCTTTTCTAATAAAGAACGCGCTTTCATTTCAGTCTTTTTAGGCTTATTCGCCTTCTTAGCATAAGCTGAAAAAGTCAAATCAATACGCTTCTTATATCGGTTTATCTTTTTGTCAGTCATTCTCAGCTCAAGGGAACCAGAACCAATCTGATATTTGTATCCAAGGTATTGAACAGAGGCGGTTGTACTTGGATCTGACTTAATAATCTGTGTTTTTTTCTTGTTTCTTGTTAATCCAAGTCTTTTAAATTCAGTGACTATCGAACGCCTAAAGGCCATTGTCCCTGTATTAGGTGACGGACAAAATATAATAATAATATCATCAACATAGCGGGCGTAATATAAGACGCCTGGATAGTCGCGAATAGTGCGATCAATATCACGCATATACAATTCAGCGAGATAAGCGCTTATGCCAATTCCTCTAGGCAATCCGACATCACTTCCAGTTATCGCGCTGTATTCAAATAGGATTCGTCGTATAATCTTTTTTGAGGACAATGTAAGAAGCGGATCATCCCTTAATTTTTTTAGTATATGTTTTCGAGGGATACTCTCATAGAAAGACGAAATGTCGGTTCTGAGGATATATTTTGGAAACCTATCTCCCAATAATTCACGTAGCTGGCATACGATCTGATGTCGATTTGCCTGTTTAACCTTATAGAGGCGACGAATATTATGCTGCACCTGTTTTAACGCAAAATATGTCGCCGCGTTATGTTCGGCAACATATACTTTTTTTGGCATTCCAACATCTACTTCCTTGATACCGAAAGAGAAGCCTTTCGAGTTTATTTGAGAGCTAACCTTGTTTATCTCTTCATTTAAAAGCTCTTCTTTCTTCCCTTTTAGGTTTTCAATATTGGCTATGGCCTCTGCTTTTTTTTCTTCATACTCCTCTTCAGAGAGTGTTGATTTCTTCTGCTTTAGCTTCCGTAGTTTATTTTTAGCCACTTGGATTTCTTTGCTTATTTTTTCAACATCCGGGAAAAATTCTCCTTCGAGATAATTGCCTTTTCGATTTTCAATATCAACGATCTTTAGAAAATTGGTGGCCGAGAAAGATTGATCAAGCATAATATCTGTTTTCCCCCATATTTTCGCTATTGTTATCGGAAATATTTCCACACACTCCAATAGAAGCTTCAAGTAATATCAAGGTGTGTTCCTCTGGCCTGACACTATCAATTTCGTTCTTATCGACCATCTCAAGCCTATTAAAAAAATTCGATTGTATTCACACGTGTTTTTTTCGATCAAACACGTGATTTGGCAGTTTTCTAAACAAACGTCCGCTTTAGGTCGATAGCAGACATCAGCCTTATAACCCTCCCCCCAATAGGTGGATGCCGCCAGTAGCTACACCTGACATTACCTTCTCGTCCTGGCCGCTGTCCACCAAAATGAGCGTGATCCGGAGTTGGACAGGTGGGCATAGCCCACCCTACGTACTGGGGATGATGACTGTGCCACTAACACTTAAAAGGAGCTTTATGACTGAGCAAAGAGCGCCTGTCAAACCCGGCTGGGTACTGATATCCCAACGCTGGCGAATTTTGTATTGGCTTTCATTCAGGGAATGCTCAACCCACAGGGCCTTGGGTCAGTCAGCTATGCGCCTGGGGGCCGCTATCGGCCCCATTTTGATGGCGTTAGTTGTGGTTGGTCTGTTTCAGGCTGGAGAGCGCTTCCGCAACTGAAAGTAGAGTGGCGTAGGGTGGGCTTTGCCCACCAAAAGGAGGGTGGTCCGGAGCTTTGCAGGTGGGCGGAGCCCACCCTACGTATTAACGATCTCTGGTGGTCCGACGATTGCTGCCTCGCTCTGAGGTGGTGCGGCCGCCGGATCGTTCCATTCGCTGGCGGTTGCTGCGTTGCAGGCTCTGGTTGCCGAAGTTGTTCGGGCTACGCTGCTGCCGTTGGGGGGTGCCCCGGGATTGATGGATTCGGTCGGAGCGGGCGTCGCGGCGTTTGGGCGATCCGATATCAACCGTGGAGCGTCGGCGCTCTGTAGTGCGCTCCGGAGTTCGGGTCTTGGTCCGGTCGGCTTTTGTCCGATCGGTGTTTGCCCGGTCGGAGCGGGTGGCGCGCTCCTGCCGGTCGGGTAGGGTGCGACGCTCCATGCGGGAGTGTTGATCCTGGTCCCGGCCGTGCTGGCGGTTGACACTCGGCTGTTTGCGGCCGGCGGCGTGGTCGGCGTGTGCGCGGCGGTTATCGGTGCTCGCTCTGGAGCGCTCCTTCATGCGGTGCTCAAGGCCCTGCGCACGGTTGCCTCCGCCACTGTGAATCCGGTGGCTGCGCTCCTGGCGGGCGGGTGTGGCGTACTGTTTGCGCACGGTGGCGCGGCGGTACTCCACGCCGCGGCGGTGCGTGGGGCTGTGGTGCCAGCGTTTGGCATCGCGGTAGCGGACCACGCTGCGGCCGGAGTGGAAGCGCGGGCGGTGGTGGCCGGAATGGATATCAACGACCACCACGTGGTGGTTGCTCCAGTGAAAGCTGCTGAAATAGAAGTGGCTGCTGATTCGGGTGCCGTGGCTCCAGAACACGCCGGCATGCCAGTATCCGTGGCTGGGGTGGTGCCAGCGCACCGGCTGGTAGTTGTGCCAGTACCAGGGGCCGTAGACCACGCGGGTGTCGTAGTAGGGGATGTAAATGACCTCAGAGACCCGGGGTTCGATGATGATGGTCTGTTTCTGGCGTACGACCTCCTGGTGCTCGGTCGTCCGGAGGTTGCCGGCCTCGTAGGCGCGCTGGCGCAGGTCCTGCACGGTGGCCAGAACGGCGGCCTCGTCATAGAGAAACGCCTCCCCCAGTGACTGGGTCCAGTCCAGGTCTTCGGCCATGCGCTCCAGCAGGTCCGGAAAGGCCACCAGGGCCTTGACGCTCGGATCCCAGTTCTTGTGATCCACCGCGTTGACGGCGTCGTCTCCCTCCCTGTGAGTGTTCTGGCTGGCCCAGCGTTCGGCCTGGACCACTTCCAGCGGGTAGGTGCTGGCGATCAGCAGGTGAGAGAGCACCGTGTCCGGATAGAGTGCGACGGGGGCCAGCATCTGGTTGAGCTCGGCCTGGCTCAGGTTGTCATCGGCCTGAGAGTGGGCCCCCAGTAGCAGGGTCAGGGTGGCCATAATGGCGATCAGTGTTTTCATGGGCGTATCTCCCCGGGATGGCGACCCATTATGGGCCTTTGATCCCGTTATACCCTCGGCCAGCTTAACCGAAGCTGAATACTGAGACCCGGTTGCCGGGCCCGGGTTCAGCTTGCGTGCGCGGAGCCGGTCGCCCCGCCCTTTTAGTATGAGTGTAGATGAATGGTTTTCGGGTTGAGCCTGAACAATTTGCGTGGAAGCGCTGTGGTTGAATGGTGTACAATCCGGGCCTGTTTTTTAACCCCGGCGGGCTGGGTATCGTGGCCTGTCGCCCTTCTCAGGATGTGTTCATGTTTGATAAATCTCAGACGATTGCCGATTTTGACCCCGAAATCTGGGCCTCCATCCAGAACGAAAGCCGTCGCCAGGAAGACCATATAGAGCTGATTGCCTCGGAGAACTACACCAGTCCGCTGGTGATGGCGGCTCAGGGCACAAAGCTGACCAACAAGTACGCCGAAGGTTATCCGGGCAAGCGCTATTATGGTGGCTGTGAGTATGTGGACCAGAGCGAAGATCTGGCCATTGACCGCGCCAAGCAGTTGTTTGGCGCCGATTACGCCAATGTTCAGCCCCACTCCGGCTCCCAGGCCAACTCAGCGGTCTATGCCGCGCTGTGCAAGCCGGGCGACACCATTCTGGGCATGAGCCTGGACGCCGGTGGTCACCTGACCCACGGCGCCAAGCCCAATTTTTCCGGCAAGATCTACAACGCCGTTCAGTACGGTCTGAACAATGAGACCGGCGAGCTGGACTATGACGAAGTGGCCCGCCTGGCGCGCGAGCACAAGCCGCGCATGATCGTGGCGGGTTTCTCGGCCTATTCCCAGATTGTGGATTGGCAGAAGTTTCGCGATATCGCTGACGAAGTGGGCGCTTACTTACTGGTTGACATGGCTCACGTGGCCGGTCTGGTGGCCGCTGGGGTTTACCCGAGCCCGGTCCAGATTGCCGATGTGACCACTTCGACCACCCACAAGACGCTGCGCGGCCCCCGGGGCGGCATCATTCTGGCCAAGGCCAACCCCGAGATCGAGAAGAAGCTCAATTCCGCGGTATTCCCGGGCGGGCAGGGCGGCCCCCTGATGCACGTTATCGCAGCCAAGGCCATCAGCTTCAAAGAGGCCATGAGCCCCGAGTACAAGACCTATCAGCAGCAGGTGGTGAAAAACGCCAAGGCCATGGCCACCACCTTTATTGAGCGGGGCATCAAGATTGTCTCCGGTGGCACCGAAAACCACCTGATGCTGGTGGACCTGATCGGCAAGGAATACACCGGTAAAGAGGCGGATGAAGCCCTGGGTCGCGCCAATATCACCGTGAACAAGAACGCCGTGCCCAACGATCCGCGTTCTCCCTTTATCACCTCCGGCCTGCGGGTGGGCACGCCCGCCATCACCACGCGTGGCTTTGGTGAGGAAGAGAGCCGGCAGCTGGCGCACTGGATGTGCGACATTCTGGAAGCGCTGCAGGACGGCAACGCCGATGCCGTGATCGAAGAAGTGAAAGGCAAGGTATTGGATGTTTGCGGCAAGTTTCCGGTTTATGGTGATTGATGGGGTGACGGCGGATGCGCTTACAGCTTATCCGCCCTACAGATAGCACGGTGCTTCACGTAGGGCGGATAAGCGTCAAGCGCATCCGCCACAAAGATCACCAAACTGTGCAAAAAGCGCGCAATCCGGCTTGCAACCCCCCGCCAAACTCCCTAGAATAGCCGCCCCTAACCGGCCCGAGCCATTTGGCTTGGGCCTCTCCTTGTCTCACCCGGCACCAAACAGGTACTGAGGGAGGCTTTAACCCGTAAGGAGCTACAATGCGTCATTACGAAATTGTTTTCATGGTCCATCCCGACCAGAGCGAACAAGTGCCCGGCATGATCGAGCGCTACACCGCCTCTGTTAAGAACAGCGGTGGCCAGGTTCACCGCCTGGAAGACTGGGGTCGCCGTCAAATGGCTTACTCCATCAACAAAATCCACAAGGCTCACTATGTACTCATGAACGTTGAGTGCACCGATGAAGCCCTGGAAGAGTTGACCACCAACTTCCGCTACAACGATGCGGTTCTGCGTAACCTCGTGCTGCGCGAAGACGAAGCCATCACCGAAGATTCTCCCATCCTCAAGGCGGACAAAGACGCCCGTGAGCGTACGGCCAAGCAGGCTCCGCGCCCCGCACGCCGTGAAGAGGGTGATGCCAAAGACTCCTCAGACGGCGAAAAGTCTGAGAAAGAGTCTGAAGCCAAGGCTGAAACCGAAACCGATAAGCAGGGGGAATAAGAGATGGCACGTTTTTTCCGTCGTCGTAAGTTCTGCCGTTTCACCGCCGAAGGCGTGAAGCGTATTGACTATAAAGATCTGGAAACCCTGAAGGCCTACATTACCGAAACCGGTAAGATTGTGCCCAGCCGCATTACCGGCACCAAGGCCAAGTACCAGCGTCAGCTGTCCACTGCCATCAAGCGTGCGCGCTACCTGGCACTGATTCCGTACACTGACAGCCACGAGTAACATCGGGGTACTGGTCCGTTTGAAGGAGTCCTGACGTGCGGGCGGTGGCTGAGTTTACGATGCGCGGCCGTCTCCAGGCGGCCATCGTTGCCCTGATCGGCAACTGGGTGCCGTTACTCACCCCCGCTGCCGTGGCTCTGGTCACGCTCCGAGCCGGTTGGCACAACGGTGTGTTGATCTCGCTCTGGGGTGTGCTGCCGGCGGTATTGATGCTGGGTTTCAGCCAGATCGACCCGCTGGTTCCCATTGTTGTGGTCAATGGAGTGGTGCTGACATTTCTGTTGGCACTGGTGCTGGGAAGTACCGGTTCCTGGGCCCGCAGCCTGATGGCGGCGGTCGCCCTGGCCACCCTGATGGCACTGGGGCAGTTGAGCTTCATGCCGGAGACGGTGGAGGTTGTAATCGACAACCTCGCGCGCATGACAGAACAAATGCAAACGGACGAGGCAGACAATGCGCTGGCCCCGTTGGGGAAAGCGTTTGCTGTGGGGCTTATAGCCTATGTTATCGCCTTCAGCAGCACCCTGGGTCTGATTGTTGGCCGCTGGTGGCAGGCACTGTTGTACAACCCCGGCGGTTTCGCCGAGGAGTTCCGGACGCTGAAGCTTTCGGCTCCGCAAGCGGTGGTCTGTATGGCCGCCGGGATTTACAGTCTGTTTCAGGGGCCGGATTACAGTATCTGGTCGGCGCTGTTCACTCTGCCATTGTTGTTCGCCGGTCTGGCGATTGTGCACAGAGTGGTCGCGCTAAAGAAATTGGGTGTTCAGTGGCTGGTGCTGTTTTACATCGCACTGTTTGTACTGGACCCCGTCAGCCAGCTGCTGGTGGTGCTGGCATTTTTGGATACATGGCTGGATGTTCGTGGGCGGGTACAACCCAAGGCCTAGAACGGTAGCCCCGCAGAGATTAAACAACTTAGAGGGTAAACGAGATGGACGTAATTCTTCTTGAGAAAGTCGGTAAATTGGGCACTATCGGTGACCAGGTTGCCGTAAAAGCCGGTTTCGGTCGCAACTTCCTGCTGCCCCAGGGCAAGGCCATCCCGGCCACCAAGGAAAACGTTGCCCAGTTTGAAGCGCGTCGCGCGGAGCTTGAAGCCGCCGCCGCCGAGAAACTGGCCGAAGCTGAAGCGCGCGCCGCCAAGCTGGCCGAAGTCAGTGTCACCATCGGCGCCAACGCCGGTGACGAAGGCAAGCTGTTCGGCTCCATTGGCACCCGCGATATCGCCGATGCGATCACCGCGGCTGGCGTGGAAGTGAGCAAGGCTGAAGTGAAGCTGCCCGAAGGCGCTATCCGCGAAGTGGGCGAGTTCGAAATCGACGTGCAGGTGCACGCCGAAGTGACTCAGACCATCAAGCTGAGCGTTGTCGCTGAGTAAGTAGCCTCACCGGCGTTAACCGGCCTCGCCCTCGCGCTGGGCCGGTGACAAGTTCGACGAATTCGGGCACTATCGATCCTTATGGGTACCTCGATAGTGCCCGTTTTTGTGTCTATGGAAGTCGTTAAAGCCGCTGAAGTCGTAAAGAGCCCCTATGCCTGAATTACCCCTGGACGAGCTGCCGGAAGAAACTTCTACCGGCCATATGCCGCCGCCCCACTCGGTCGAGGCCGAGCAGGCGGTGCTGGGCGGCCTGATGCTGGACAACCTGCGCCTGGAAGCGGTGCGGGAAGTGCTGACCGAGCGCGATTTTTTCCGGGACGATCACCGGCAGATCTTCCGCATGATGTGCCACCTCTCGGAAGAATCCGAGCCGCTGGATGTCATCACCCTGTCCGAGGAGCTGCACCGGCACGATGAGCTGGAGCGGGTCGGTGGCCTGGGCTACCTTACCGAACTGGCCGCCAACACCCCGAGCGCCGCCAACATCCTCGCCTACGCCAATATCGTGCGCGAGCGCTCCACCCTGCGCCAGCTCATCAGTGTGGCCCAGGAAATCAGCAAATCCGGTTACAACCCTCTGGGCCTGGATGCCGACGATCTGCTCCAGATTGCCGAGAAGCGGGTGGCGGAAATCGCCGAAGATCGCCCCAAGGAGGGCGGTCTGCTGGAGCTCAATTCGCTGCTCAAGGATACGGTTCAGCGCATTGATGAGCTGTTCCGCTCGGGCAGCGATCTGACCGGTGTCAGCTCGGGTCTGGAGGATCTGGACCAGCGCACCTCCGGCTGGCAGTCGGGCGAGCTGGTGATCCTGGCGGCGCGTCCCTCCATGGGCAAGACCGCTCTGGCGCTCAACTTTGTGGAAGCGTCCATCTTCTCCCAGACCCGTCCCACCCTGGTGTTCAGCATGGAAATGCCCTCGGCCTCGCTCGTGATGCGGATGATGTCCTCGGTGGGGCGCATCGATCAGGGCAAAATCCGCAACGGTAAGCTCACCGAAGAGGACTGGCCCAAGCTCTCGGCCGCGGTCAGCAAGCTCAAAGACAAGCCCCTGTTTATCGACGATACCCCGGGCCTGTCGCCCACCGAGCTGCGGGCGCGTGTGCGCCGCATCGCCCGCGAGCACGGCAACCCCGCCATGATCATGGTCGACTACCTGCAGTTGATGCAGCTGTCCGGCCCGACCGAGGGGCGCACCCAGGAGATCTCCGAGATCTCCCGCTCGCTCAAGGCCCTGGCCAAAGAGTTCGACTGCCCGGTCATCGCCCTGTCCCAGCTCAACCGGGGCGTGGAGCAGCGCCCCAACAAGCGGCCGATGAACTCGGATCTGCGTGAATCGGGCGCGATTGAGCAGGATGCCGACGTCATTTTGTTTATTTACCGGGATGACTACTACAATGAGGACAGCCCGGATAAAGGCGTTGCCGAGCTGATTCTGGGCAAGCAGCGTAACGGCGAGGTGGGCACCTGCCGGGCCGCATTCATCGGTAAATACACCCGCTTTGAGAATCTCGCGCCCGAGTACATGCAGGACAACTATTGATGGTGGCAACGACGACCTCAGGGGCGCGTTGCACAAAGATTGTACATATTTGGGGTGAGCGTGTATTATCCGGGCCCCATTTGGGGTAAAAAGGTAACACTGCGAGCCGAGAGCCAGCCCTGTCATGCATGTTTTTCACCAGATTCATTCGCTGCGCGAAGCGCTGGCCGAGGAGCGCCGGCAGGGCAAACGCATCGGTTTTGTGCCCACCATGGGCAATCTGCACTCGGCGCATCTGGCCCTGGTGGAGCGGGCGCGCGAAGAGTGCGACTGTGTGGTGACCAGCATTTTCGTCAACCCGCTGCAGTTCGGCCTGAACGAAGACTGGGACAAATACCCCCGGACGCTCGCGGCCGACACCGCCAAGCTGGAATCGGTCGACTGTGATTACCTGTTCTGCCCGGATGAGAAGGAAATCTACCCCAACGGCATGGCGGAACAGACCCGGGTGATCGTGCCCAGCATGACCGATGTGCTCTGTGGCGCCAGTCGCCCGGGCCACTTTGAAGGCGTCACCACGGTGGTGACCAAGCTGTTCAACATCGTTCAGCCGGATATGGCGGTATTTGGCGCCAAGGATTTCCAGCAGCTGGCGGTGATCCGGCGCATGGTCGAAGACCTGTGCCTGCCGGTGGAAATACGCGCCGGCGATATCGTGCGCGAACCCGACGGCCTGGCCCTCAGTTCGCGCAACAGTTTTATCGGTGATGATGAGCGCCCGGCGGTGTCCCAGTTATACCGGAGCCTGTGCTGGATCCGGGACGAAATCCAGGCGGGGCACCGTGACTTTCTGGGCCTGGCGAACCAGGCCGCCGAACAGATCCGCGAGGCGGGCTTCCGGGTCGATTACGTGAGCGTGTGCAACAGCCACACGCTGGAGCCCGCCGCGCACGATGACGCTGAAATCACCATCCTGGGGGCCATGTACACCCGGGGCGCGCGTCTGATTGACAATGTATCGCTAGTGTTGGACGCTTGACCCGGCACTGAACACTGGACCCCAGCACTGAACAACCGGGGGAAGCTTATGCTCTCTACCATGCTGAAAGGCAAATTACATATGGCCACCGTCACCCAGGCCGAGCTCTGGTACGACGGCTCCTGCGCCATCGACAGCGACCTGGTGAAACTGGCTGGGTTGCGTGAGTTTGAACAGATCGATATCTACGACGTCAACAACGGCGAGCGTTTCACCACCTATGTGATTCTGGCCGAGGCCGGCTCCGGCACCATCTCCATGAACGGCGCCGCCGCGCGCAAGGTGCAGGTGGGCGACCGGGTGATCATCGCCGCCTATGGCCAACTGACCGAGGCTGAGATGCTCAACCACAAGCCGCGCCTGGTCTATCTGGACCAGCAGAACAACGTCGAACGCACCTCCAATACCATCCCCACACAAGTCGCGTAATACCCCGACTGCTCTCTATTCAGTCTCCGGGACGGCTCTCGTCGTCCCGGAGGCGGCGCTGTTTAGCCAATTCCCCGAACTGCTGTTAAGCTTACTCAACAGAGTCAAGCGCACTGTCTTCATGTTTTCGTTATAAGAACCGGCAGAGACATCAGTAAGAGAGGAATCTTCATGTCAGAGCATCACATCCATCCCGTTCCCGAGGCGTTCAAAAAGCACGCCGCCATTGACGCTGACCGCTACCGGGCGCTCTACAAGCAGTCGGTGGAAGATCCGGACGCTTTCTGGGCCGAGCAGGCCGAGGCCTTTCTCACCTGGGACAAAAAGTGGGACAGCGTGTGCAAAAGCGATCTGCCCAAAGGGGAAGTGGCCTGGTTCTCGGGCGGCAAGCTCAATGTCAGTGCCAACTGTGTGGACCGCCACCTGGAGCAGCGCGCCGATCAGGTCGCCATTATC
Organism: Marinimicrobium sp. C2-29; assembly: GCF_038419845.1. NCBI lineage: Bacteria > Pseudomonadati > Pseudomonadota > Gammaproteobacteria > Cellvibrionales > Cellvibrionaceae > Marinimicrobium > Marinimicrobium sp. C2-29. Next base: position 49,900 of record NZ_JBCAQT010000020.1, on the reverse strand, counting down.
TGGGAGGGGGACGATCCCGCCGAAGATCAACTAATCACTTATCGGGAGTTGCACGAGGAAGTCTGTCGGCTGGCCAACCTGCTGCGCGAGCGCGGGGTGAAAAAGGGTGACCGGGTGTGCATCTACATGCCCATGATTCCCGAAGCGGCCTACGCCATGCTGGCCTGTGCCCGTGTGGGAGCGGTCCACTCGGTGGTCTTTGGCGGTTTCTCGCCGGGAGCGCTGAAGGACCGTATTCTGGATTCGGACTGCCGGCTGGTGATTACCGCCGACGAAGGCGTGCGCGGCGGCAAAAAAGTCCCGCTGAAAAAGAACACCGATCAGGCCCTGGCCGACTGCCCCGATGTGCACACCTGCCTGGTGGTCAAACGCACCGGCGGCGATATCGGCTGGCAGGAGGATCGCGACCTCTGGTACCGCGAGGCGGTCGAACAGCAGTCCACCGACTGCGAGCCGGAAACGATGGATGCCGAAGACCCGCTGTTCATCCTGTACACCTCCGGTTCAACCGGCAAACCCAAAGGGGTGCTGCATACCAGCGGTGGCTATCTGCTGCAGTGCGCCATGACCCACAAATACGTGTTTGATCACCAGGAAGGGGATATCTACTGGTGCACGGCCGATGTGGGCTGGGTCACTGGGCACAGCTACATTGTCTACGGTCCTCTGGCCAATGGCGCCACCACGGTCATGTTCGAGGGCGTACCCACCTATCCGGACGCTTCCCGCCACTGGCAGGTGGTGGACAAGCACAACGTCAATACCTACTACACCGCCCCCACCGCCATTCGCGCCCTGATGGGTGCCGGTGACGAGTGGGTGACCAAAACCTCCCGCCAGTCGCTCAAACTGTTGGGCACGGTGGGCGAGCCCATCAACCCCGAAGCCTGGGAATGGTATTACCGGGTGGTGGGCGACAGCCGCTGCCCGATCATGGACACCTGGTGGCAGACCGAGACCGGCGCCCACATGCTCACCCCGCTGCCCGGCGCCACCGACCTGAAACCCGGTTCCGCCACTCTGCCGTTTTTCGGGGTACAGCCGGTGTTGCTGGACAACGACGGCAACGAAATTGAAGGCGCCGGCTCCGGCAATCTGGCCATCAAGGCGCCCTGGCCCAGCCAGCTGCGCACTGTCTATGGCGATCATCAGCGCTGCATCAATACCTACTACAGCGCCTATCCCGGCTACTACTTCACCGGTGACGGGGCCCGTCGCGATGAGGACGGCTATTACTGGATTACCGGCCGGGTGGATGATGTGCTCAATGTCTCCGGTCACCGCATGGGCACGGCCGAAGTGGAGAGCGCGCTGGTGCTGCACCCCAAAGTGTCCGAAGCGGCCGTGGTGGGCTATCCCCACGACATCAAGGGTCAGGGTATTTACGCCTATGTGACCCTGATGAAGGGCGAAGAGCCGGATGAGGCGCTCAAGAAGGAGCTGGTCAATCTCTGTGTTCAGGAAATTGGCGCTATTGCCAAACCGGACGTCATCCAGTGGGCCCCGGGGCTGCCCAAAACCCGCTCGGGCAAGATCATGCGCCGGATTCTGCGCAAGATTGCCGCCGATGAGCTGGATAACCTGGGCGATACCTCCACGCTGGCCGACCCCTCCGTGGTGGATGATCTGATCGAAAACCGGGGTGCCTAAACACCCCATTGGTGAGAGAGAGGAAAACACAATGAAAAAATCATTGGCCTTGATGGCCGTATTACTGACGCCGGCTCTGGCTCAGGCCCAATCTTTGGAAAAAGTATGGGAAACCGAAGGGCTGCGCACACCCGAGTCCGTGCTCTACCACGAGGCGGACGGCGAGCGTTATCTACTTGTGTCTGAAATTGAGGGCGATGGCAATAAGGCCGATGGCAAGGGCGGCATTGCCAAGCTGTCGCTCGACGGCGAGATCATCGATCAGGACTGGGCGCGCGGTATGAACGCCCCCAAGGGCATGGCCGTGCTGCGCAACACCCTCTACGTGGCGGACCTGACCGAAGTGCTGGCGGTCAGCCTCAAAACCGGGGACATCCAGGCGCGGATTCCGGTCCCCGATTCGGTATTCCTGAACGACATCACCATCGATGATTCCGGCATTGTGTATGTATCGGACACCCGGACCAACAAGGTCCATCGCATCGAGAATGGGTCCGAACTGTTTCTGGAAGACATTGAAAGCCCCAACGGCCTCAAGGCGATCGGTGAGCACCTCTACATCGGTGCGGGCACCCGGCTGATGAAGGCGGACGCCGAGGGCAACCTCGAGGTGGTGGCCGAAGGCTTTGCCGAGGGCATCGATGGCGTTGAAAAAGTGGGTGAGAATGAGTTCATCATCACCTGCTGGCCGGGTCTGGTCTACCACGTGCAGGACGGTGAACTCACCGAGCTGATGGATACCCGCGACCCGCAGATGAACACCGCCGATCTGGGCTGGAACCCGCAAGACGGCATGATCTACATTCCCACCTTCTTCACCGACTCGGTGATCGCCTACGAGTTGGGCGACTAGTTGTCTTGAGCGCCTCGCCGGCCGGCTTTGCTGTCGGTCGGCCGGGCGCGCCCGATGCCATGACTGTGAACCTCTTTGACAGCCACTGCCATTTCGATTTCGAGGCGTTTGACTCCGATCGATCTCAGGTCTGGGAGCACTGCCGTGCGCAGGGCCTGACGCGCCTGCTGGTCCCGGGTGTGTCGCCCTCCCAGTGGCCCCGCGCCCAAGCCCTGAGCGAACAGATGCCGGGGCTCTGCTGGGCGGCCGGGCTGCACCCCTGGTGGCTTGGCGAGCTGGACGGCATCGACTGGGAAGCGCCGCTGCGCGAGACGCTGACGCAGCCGGGCTGCGTGGCTCTGGGTGAGTGCGGTCTGGACAAGTTGATCGATACCCCCCTGGACGATCAGGAGTCGCTGCTGGAGCGCCAGCTCGAACTCGCGCAGTCGCTGGACCTGCCGGTGATCCTGCACTGCGTCAAAGCCGACAACGAGCTGATCCGCCTGCTGAAGCGGCATTCACTGCCGCGTGGCGGTGTGGTGCACGGGTTCAGTGGCAGCCGCCAGATGGCGGAAACCTACTGGGGCATGGGATTCTATCTGGGCATCGGGGGCACCATCACCTACGAGCGCGCCCGCAAGACGCGCGAGGCGGCGCAAACTCTGCCGCTGGAAGCGCTGCTGCTGGAAACCGACGCTCCGGACATGCCGCTTCAGGGACATCAGGGGGAGCGCAACAGCCCGGAGTATCTGGTGGAAGTGGCCCAGACGCTGGCGACCTTACGGGCAACGTCGTTGGAGGCGGTTGCGCGGCAAACGACCGGGAATGCCAGGCGTCTGTTTCAGGTCTGATCCTGCAGGTACCGGTCCACGGCTTTGGCGGCCGCCACAAAGCCGAAGGTGCCGGTGACCATCACCAGCGAGCCCAATCCGCCTCCGCAGTCCAGCTTCACGCCACTGTCGGGGTCCCGCCCGGCCTTCTGGCCCTGGCAGACCAGGCCATCGCCCTGGGGGAAGGTCATCTGCTCATTGGAGAAGATCGCATCGACCCGAAAGCGTCGCTTGGCGTCCTTGCGAAACCGGTAGTGCCGGTAGAGCAGGTTGCGCACCTTGCGCAGCATGGGGTCGTAGGCGGTGACCGCCAGATCGGCGCTGGTGATTTTCTGCGGGTCGCGCTTGCCGCCGGAGGAGCCCACCGTGACCAGGCGCATCTTCTGCCGGCTGCAGTAGGCCACCAGATGCGCCTTGATGTTGGCCGAATCGATGGCATCGATGACCACGTGATGCTGGGGGCCAATCAGGGACTCGGTGTTGTCCTTGGTCAGAAAGGCCTCCCGGGTGTGAACTTTCAACTCCGGGTTGATGGCCTGCAACCGGTCGGTGATCACCTGGTTCTTGGAGGCCCCGATGTGCCCCTCCATTGCGTGCAACTGGCGATTGGTGTTGGTGACACAGACGCCGTCGAGCTCGATCAGGGTCAGCTCGCCCACGCCGGTGCGGGCCAGCGCTTCCGCGGCCCAGCTGCCCACGCCGCCCAGGCCGACGACGACCATGTGAGCCTGCGCCAGCGCCTCAAGGCCGGCCTGGCCGTAGAGCCGGGCCAGGGCGCCAAAGCGCTCCTGGTAGCCAGGGGTTAGTGCGATTGGGGCAGTCGACATCATGGGCGGAATACAACCTGGTGCAGAGAATGGAGCGCCATTGTAAAAGATTTGGCGCCGACTGCCTAAGTCCCTGGCGATAGGATCAAAGTCTCATAACTGGTAATCTGCCGTATTAGGTCTATTTATTCAGGAGTTTGAATGACGCCTTTGTTACCGCCCCGCATTGAAAATGACGCTGGCGAACCCCGACGGGTGGGAATCGAACTGGAAATGAACGGCCTGACGCTCGATCAACTGGCCCGATGCGTGGCCGATGAGCTCGACCTGGACATTGAAGACCGGGGTCGGTACGAGCGTGTTTTGACCGGCGACCCGGCGGGCGACTGGGGCGTTGAACTGGATTTCGACCTGCTCAAACGCCTGGGCCGGGAGGAGCGCGACAAGGGCACATTGAGCGGGGATCTGGGGGATTCGGCCGAAGACATGCTCAAGTGGCTGGCCGAGACGGTCGTGCCCCTGGAGCTGGTCAGCCCGCCGCTGCCCATGAATCGTCTGGCCCAGGCTGAGGACCTGATTGACCGCATCCGATCGGCGGGTGCCAAGGGCACCTCCGACCGCTGGATCAACGCCTTCGGAATGCAGTTCAACCCGGAGGTGCCCAGTGAGGAAGCTGACAGCATTACCGCCTACCTCAAGGCGTTTGTCTGCCTCTACGATTGGCTATTGGCCCGCGCCAATATTGACTTCTCCCGCCAGGTGACGCCCTATATCGATGCCTACCCCAACCGCTACAACGCGCTTCTGGTGGCCGACGATTACTGGCCGACGCAGGATCAACTGATTGATGACTATCTGAAAGACAACCCGACCCGCAATCGGGCCCTGGATATGTTGCCGCTGTTTGCCCACCTGGATCGCGAGCGCGTGCGTGAGAAGGTGGACGATACGCTGGTGAAGGCGCGCCCGACCTTCCACTATCGCCTGCCCAACTGCGAAATCCATCGGCCCGACTGGGGCCTGTCCCTGGCGTGGAACGACTGGGTTCAGGTGGAGCGCCTGGCCGCCGACCCCTCGCGCCTGGAGGCCTGCTGTCGGGCCTACCAGAAGTTTCTGTCGAACCCGCTCGAGCGCTGGTTCGGTGACTGGCAAAAACAGGTGGAGGCGAAATGGATCGACCGGTAATCGCCGTTACCGGACCCCAGAGGGGGGCCTGGGGGCCCAGAACCTGCGTCGCGATCGCGCTGCGCCTTTACGGCGCCCGACCGGTTCAGGTGCGGCCAAAACAGACGGAGGAACTGCCGGAGTTTGATGGCGTTGTGATCACCGGCGGCCACGATATCCACCCGGTGCTCTACGGGGCCGAACCGGAAGTGCACCCGAATTATGACCCGCAGCGCGATACGCTCGAAAAACGGGTGATCCGGATGGCCCTGGATCGCCGGTTACCCCTGTTGGGCATCTGTCGCGGGGCCCAGCTACTCAACGTCTGTCTGGGCGGGACCCTGTTTCAGGATCTGAACGTTCATCGCAATAAAACCTCAAAGCGACGCACGGTTCTGCCACTGAAGACGTTGCAAGTCGAGCCCGACACCCGGCTCTCGGAGTTGCTCGGTGGGCCCGAGCGCCGCATCAACAGTCTGCACAACCAGGCCATTGACCGGTTGGGCTCCGGATTGCGCATCAGCGGTTATGACCAGGATGCCATCATCCAGGCCGTGGAGTTGCCAGAGAGCACCTTTACCATCGGTGTTCAGTGGCACCCGGAGTTTCTGCTGCTGAGCGCTCGTCAGCGCCAACTGTTCCGCGCTCTGGTTGAGGCCGCACGGCGCTGAACCAACCATGGTATCGCCCTGAATGACCCCGTATAATCGCGGTTTTGGCCGCCCGGGGAGAATCCATGGTTGACCGCACACGCTGCTGCGCAATGACGGCCCTCGGGGTGGTGGCATGAGCCAGCGCCCCGGCGAAACCGATGATTATCTGAGCCTGTTTCTGAACGAGACGCCCATGATCGACACCCGGGCGCCAGTCGAGTTTGCCAAGGGCGCCTTTCCGGGCGCGGTGAATCTGCCACTCATGACCGATGAGGAGCGGGCGGAGGTCGGCACCTGCTACAAGCAACAGGGGCAGGAGGCGGCGATCGAACTGGGCCACCGCCTGGTGCAGGGGGAGGTCAAAGCGGCCCGCGTTCAGGCCTGGCTGGATTTCGCCCGGGACCATCCGGACGGTTACCTCTACTGTTTTCGCGGCGGCTTGCGCTCGCAGATCTGCCAGCAGTGGCTGCACGAGGCCGGCTGTGATTACCCGCGTGTTGTCGGTGGTTACAAGGCCATGCGCGGCTTTCTGATCGACCAGCTCACCACTTTGTGCGAGCAGCATCCACTGCTGATTCTCGCCGGGCAGACCGGGGCGGCCAAAACCGAGCTGCTCAATGACCTGCCTCACAGCGTTGACCTGGAGGGCCGGGCCAATCATCGGGGCAGCTCCTTCGGGCGCCGCGTGGACGGGCAGCCCTCGCAGATTGATTTTGAAAATCGCGTGGCGATCGATCTGCTGCGCTGCCACCATCGCGACCAGGCCCGCCCCATCCTGCTTGAAGATGAGAGCCATCTCATCGGTCGCTGCGTGCTCCCCACCCCGCTCAAAGACGCCATGGCGCGCGCGCCCGTGGTGGTGCTGGACGTGGACATGGAGGCACGGGTCGAGCACTCCTTTACCAATTACATCCTGCGCAAGCAGACCGAGTGGGAAGAGCATGTGGGGCAGGACGAGGGGTTTGAGCCCTTTGCAGAGGATCTGCGCGCCTCGCTCGGGCGGATTCGCAAACGCCTGGGTGGCTTGCGCTACTCTCAGTTGAGCGAGTTGCTTGAGCAGGCGCTGAGCGCGCACCGGCAGGGCGATCCGCACCTGCACCGTCTCTGGATCCGGGCGCTGCTGGAGGAGTACTACGACCCCATGTACGATTATCAGCTCAGTAAAAAAGCTGATCGTATTGTGTTCCGAGGGTCGACCCAGGAAGTGCGGGAGTATCTGACCGACGCCCATCCGCAATAGCGCCCAACGTTCCGACGACCCGCCGGGTGAGGCCGTCAGGGCGCCGGGACTTTCGCCCACGATATAGACCCTGCCCGGGGCGCGATGCAGTCTTCAATCTGTGTCTGCGCGCTTTCCTGAACGTCATCCTGAGAAATTGGACAGAGCTGTGATCCAATGCCGCGGCGGGGGCGTCCTATGTAAGCCGGAGTAATGCAAGAGGGCTTACACTCAATGCGCCATGTCAAATTGATCCTGGGGGATCAACTCAATGCCCGCCACAGCTGGTTTCGGGCCCCCGATGACCGGGTGGTGTTCGTGCTCGCCGAGCTCCGTCAGGAGACCGATTATGTCGTGCACCATCGCCAGAAGGTACTGGCCTTCTTTGCAGCCATGCGCCAGTTTGCCGAGGCGCTGAGTGCGGCGGGGCATCAAGTGCGCTACTTCACCCTGGATGACACCGCCCGTTTTCGGGATCTGCCCGAGTGGTTGCACTCCGTGTTGGCCGAGGAGGGAGCCGATGCCTTCTCCTATCAGCAACCCGACGAATATCGCCTCGATGAGCAGATGCGGGCCTTCTGCAGGACACTGGAAATGGACAGTGATGTTGTCGACAGTGAGCACTTCCTCACCGGGCGGGACGCCTGGAATGAGTACCCGAACAGCCGTCTGGAATACTTTTATCGTGCCCTGCGCAAGCAGTACCAGGTGCTGATGGATGATGAGCAGAAACCGCTCGGTGGCCAGTGGAACTTTGATGCCGACAACCGCGAAGCCCTGCCCAAAGAAGCCGTCTGGCCCGAGCCGCTGCGGTTCGCCACAGATGTGAGCGACATTGACGGGATGCTCCAGCGCCACGGCGTCAAAACCCTGGGGCGGGCGGATCCCCGGGCTCTGCTCTGGCCCACGAGCCGGGAACAGAGCCGGCAGCTGCTGATGCACTTTCTGAAATACAATCTGGCCAGTTTTGGCCGCTATCAGGACGCCATGACCCCCGAGGGTTGGAGCCTGTTTCACAGTCGTCTGGCGTTCAGCCTCAACAGCAAAATGCTGCATCCACTGGAAGTCATCCGGGAGGCCGAAGCCCACTGGCACCGTCACCAGGATGAGATCACTCTGGCGCAGGTCGAGGGCTTCATCCGCCAGATTCTGGGGTGGCGGGAATACGTCCGCGCGCTCTACTGGCAGCACATGCCGGAGTATGGGACGCGCAATCATCTGCGCGCCCGCCGGGCGTTGCCCGCCTACTACTGGACCGGTAAGACGCGCATGGCCTGTATGGCCCATGCGATTGGCCAGTCGCTGGAGTACGCCTACGCCCACCACATCCAGCGCCTGATGGTGACCGGCAACTTCGCGCTGCTGGCCGGTATTGATCCGGACGCAGTGGATGCCTGGTATCTGGGGATCTACATCGATGCGGTGGAGTGGGTGGAGATGCCCAATACCCGGGGAATGAGCCAGTACGCCGACGGCGGCCTGATCGCCAGTAAGCCTTATGCCGCCTCCGGGCAGTACATCCGCAAGATGAGCCATTACTGCCGGCAGTGTGCCTATAAGGTCAACGCCAAGACCGGCCCGGACAGCTGCCCGTTCAACAGCCTCTACTGGCACTTTCTGGCGCGCAATCGCGAGACATTGAAGGGTAACGCGCGGCTGAAGCTGGTCTATGCCAACTGGGATCGCCAGAATCCGGATCAGCGGGAGGCCGTGTTGAATACCGCTGAACACCACCTGAGTCAGATCAACAAATTGTGAATTGACTGGCATATAAATCAACCTAATCTTTTCAATCGGGCCCAGACCGGCTATGGTTACAACAAATGTAACTATAAGAAATAAGGTGCTATGTTCAGCAATAAAGATAACAGCGAGCAGGATTTACCCGCCCCGGCGACTAACGAAGGGAGACGTGGCCGTTTTGGTCTGGAAAAAGGGCTGGCTCTGCTGCTGCTCCTGACGTTGGCCGCCATATTGGGTGAGCGCTGGATCCTGGGAACCAGTATGACGCTGACTGCCAACGACGGCTTTTTGAGTCACTACAGCGATGGTGCGGAAGGAGGTGGCAGTGTCTCAGAGGTTACCGATCCCGATGCCATCGGTGGTCGCTGTCGCCTGGCGGATCAGGCAGAGTATGCATTCTGTGGCTTCGAGCTGATTTTGGGCCCGCGGCGCCAGAATGGCCTGGATTTAACCAATTTTGATCGAATAAAGCTCTTCCTGGACTATGAAGGGCCTACCAAAACCATTCGGCTTTATCTTCGCAACTATGATCCGGCTTACAGTAAGCCGGAGGCCAACGACAGCACCAAGTATAACCAGATCGAGTTTGAGGCCGATATGGTCAAACAGGGGGAGCCCCTGGAGTTTTCCATGGCGGATTTTTTTGTCGCCAACTGGTGGTTTCAACGCTATCGGATTGCTCCGGAACTCACCCACCCGCAATTCGATAACATCGTGGTAATAGAGGTGCAGACCGGCTCTACCCCGGTACCCGGCGAACACCTTATTAAACTCAAGAAAATCGAGCTGACTGGCCAGGTGTTGAGTACCGAACACTGGTATCAGGGGATTCTGGGGGCATGGTTGATCGTGGCGCTGGCGTTTCTGGCCGGCCGAACAGTGACTTTAAAACGTGAGCTTAGCCGCAGAGGCGAGCGTGAACGTGAGCTTGTGGAAATCAACTCTCTGCTGGATAGGCGCGGCCGGGAGCTGGAGGAAAAAGTCAAAACCGACCCGCTGACCGGTGCCTTCAATCGTCAGGGTATTGAGGAGGCGATTGAGCTGGGGCTGGCCGAACGTCGCCAGGGCAAGCCTATGTCGTTGATCATGCTGGATGTGGATCACTTCAAACAGGTGAACGACAGCCATGGCCACCCGACGGGCGACCGGATCCTTTCCGGTTTGTCGCACCTGGTGCAGGAGAATATTCGCGGCAGCGACCTCTTTGCCCGCTGGGGCGGCGAAGAGTTTGTGCTGGTGTGTCGCGATACGGGTCTGAAGGACGCCGCCGGTCTGGCAGAAAAACTGCGCGCCTTGCTGGAGGGGCAGAGCTTCGGCGAACCGGTGACCATTACCGCCAGCTTCGGGGTTGCGACACTCGGGGCCCGGGAGAACCTGGAGCATCTATTTGTGCGGGTGGACGATGCCCTCTATGCCGCTAAAGAGAGGGGGCGCAACCGGGTGGAGGTGGCTTTCTGACGCAGAGGTGGGTGTTACTTGGTTGTAATCGGGCGTGATTCATGTGACTATGGGAACGATTCTCATTATTGGTTGTATTGATGTTCAACCCTTCGCTCGATATCCCACAGGAGTTGTTTCATGACATTGCGTAGATCCCTTTTGGTCTCGGCTTTTTCTCTGTTGGTGGCGGCGCCGGCCCTGGCCGACGACCGGGTAGACCATTTCGAAGGTAAACCCGCTGAAACCCTGGAACAGGCGGTGCGCCATCTGTCCGAATACAGCAAGCAGTTGGAATCGCTGGTAGAGGGCGATCTCAGCAACGCCGATATGGGCGAGATCCACCAGATCACTTACACTCTGGAAAACGCCCTGGCAAAGCTCGACACGGATCTGAACGAACTGGCCGAGACGCTCGAAGAAGTGCACATCGCCTCAGAGACGGCGGACAAGGAAACCGTCAAGCAAAGCGGCAAAACCTACCTGGAAGTGATTGAAACGCTGCAGCAACTGGCCGACTAGGCCAGTGGCGTTACAAACAGCAGACATAAAAAACGGCCCCCTGGAGGGCCGTTTTTTTATGTCTGCTGACAAATGATCATGAGTTGCCATCGACCGTTCTGATCCGGATCTCCCCGGTCAGGGTTTTGTGCACGGGGCATTTGTCGGCAATCTCAAGCAAACGTCGGCGCTGATCCTCGCTGAGCTCACCGTCATAGGTAATGACCCGCTCGATCTCATCGATCCGCCCCTCTTTGGTTTCGCAATCCGCGCAGTCCTGGGCGTGCACCCGTTTGTGATGCAGACGTACCTCGATGTTTTCAATGGGCAGTGACTTGTGATTGGCGTAGAGGCGCAGGGTCATGGACGTGCAGGCGCCCAGCGACATCAGCAGCAGCTCATAGGGGTCGGGGCCCTGATTGCCGCCGCCCCTGGCAACGGGCTCGTCGGCGTGCCACTGGTGCTCCGTAGTGTAGAGTCCCCGGCGAAAATGGTTGTCCTGCTCAGTGATCAGTACTTCACCGGCCTCGACTTCCGGTCGGTCGTGACTTTCGGTATGGGGCGTCGCCAGGTCCAGATAGCGGCTGGCCCAGGCGGTCAGGGTGAGGGCCACATAATCGGCATCGGCCTGACGTGTCAGCAGGTGATCGGCGTTTTCCAGCGAGATGAAGCTCTTCGGGTGTCGGGCGGCCTGGTAAATCTTGGCCGCTTCACTGACATTGACCAGCTGATCAACAGGCGAATGAAAAATCAGCAGGGGCTTGTGCAAGTCCGCCAGGGTTTTCTCCACGGGCCAGAGTTTCAGGTCCTCCAGCAGGTCAGCGCCCAGCTCGAGCTTGCGCCCGCCGATGTTGACCTCGCTGCGGCCCTGTTCCTCGATGATACAGGCCTGATCGGCGAACAGGTGCTGAACGTGCTGCGGCGTGGCGGGGGCGGCGATGGTGGCGACCGCCTCGACGGACTCGATGCGTTTGGCCGCCACCAGCACCGCCGCGCCTCCGAGGCTGTGCCCGACCAACAGCCGTGGCGCCTGGAACTCGCGTGCCAGATACTCGGCCGCCGACTCCAGGTCGGCGACATTGGAAGAGAAGCTGGTGTTGGCAAAGTCCCCGTCACTGCCACCCAGGCCGGTAAAGTCAAAACGCAGCACCCCGATGCCCTGATCCGCCAGCGCCCGGGCAATCCGCGAGGCCGCCACCACATCCTTGCCGCAGGTGAAACAGTGGGCGAACAGAGCCATGGCTTTGGGGTGGCCGCTGTCCGGCAGTTCCAGCGCACCGGCCAGGGTGTGACCGAGGTGGTTGGTAAATTCGACTTTCTGGCGGGCCATACCGGCCTCCTGTTATTCGGTTCAGGTTGATAGTGACAACTATGCCAGCAATGGCCGCTCCGCGATAGCCGAAGCGCGCCTTGATCCCCTACAGTTGGGCGTCAGTCAGTGATCGAAGGGGGGGGCAGCCGGATCTTATGGCTGGCGGGACGAGGTCGCCGGGTCGGCGATGATGAGCTCAACCGGGGTGAGTATGCGCTCGAGCCGTTCCAGGTATAGCCGCTGACGGGTGATCCGGGGCGATTGTTTGTAAGCCTCCCAGTTGGCGAGAAAACGATCCCGGTGGCCGAGGGCTGTCTCCAGGGTTTCGGTGGCTTCAGCGCTCGCCTGTTCGCGGATGCGGCTCACCTCTCCCCGGGCCTGGGCGAGGCGGGTGTTGCGCTCGCCGGCGCTCTCCTGAATCAGTTTCTGTTTTTCCGAGCGGGCGCGGGCAACATCGTCGAAAGCGGGTTTGATCGACGCGGGTGGCTCCAGCCGGCGAATCTGTACCGAGGTGATGCGCAGTCCCAGTTGCCAGTCATCCACGCTGGATTGGAGGTGGTTTTTTAGTTGGTTCTGGAAGCGGGTGCGCCCCACCGTCAGCAGAGGATCAATCGCGCTGGAGCCGACGTAGCCCAGCGTGCCGGCCATCACCAGTTGCTCCAGAATCGCCTCCGGGCTCTTGGCGCTGCTCAGGTAGCGCCCGGGTGCGCTGATGTTGTACTGGACCAGAAGAGCAACATTTACCAGGTCCTCATCTCCGGTGGTCAGCTCCGGTTGCAGCCCGCTGGGTGCTGAGCCGGAAAAATCCACTTCGAGAGTCCGCAGCGCTGTGGTGGGCAGGGTGCGCACCGACTCGATGGGCCAGGGCAGATGGTAGTGCATGCCCGGTAGCACCTGTTCGCGAATGACCTTTCCAAAGCGCATGACCACGCCGCGCTCTTCCGCGCCCACGGAGTAGAAGCCACTGATGCCGTAGAGAAACGGGATGAGAATCAGGATCCCGCCCACCAGGAGCGGGCGCACCTGCCGGTAAATGAGCCGGATATCATCGGTTGCGTTCACTGGCCCTCCGGCGGCGTCAGCAGTAGCCGGAACAGCGGCGAGTCGGCCGACAGCACCAGGCGGGTGTCTTGGCCCAGCATCTGTTCATAAGCCGAGAGACTGCGGGTAAAGCGATAATAGTCCGCATTGGTTTCATAGGCCTCGGCGTAGAGGCGCGACGCCGCCGCCTCGCTTTTACCGATGATGCTCTGGGACTCCCGGGCGGCCTGGGCCTGAAGCTGGCGAACTTCGCGCTGGGTCTCGGCGCGGATTGTGGCGGCCTGCTCCTGGCCCTCGGCCCGGTATTGGCGCGCAATCCGGTCCCGCTCCGACTCCATCCGCTTGTAAATCGCCAGCAGGTTCTGCTTGGGAAAACCAAAACGGTTGGGCTGGATGGCGAGGATCTCAATGCCCAGCTCCCGTTGCGCGACTTGGTTGGCCGAGTCGGTCACTTCCTGAAAAATGCGGCGCAACTGAAAGTCCTGATCGTTCAGGGTAAAGATCTGGGTGATCGGGCGCGCCGCGACGGCCGCCCCGATTTCCGATTGCGCCAGGCTGTCGAGCCGTTGCTCGGCGGTGCTGATGTTGCGCAGGCTGGTCAGGAACGCGGCCGGGTCGGTAATGCGCCATACCATAAAAGCACTGACCACCAGGTTGCGACGGTCCCGTGTGACCAACTCGGTGGGCGCAAGGCTCAGCAGCTGCTGACGCTTGTCGAGCGTGACGGTGGTCTCGATCGGGTCCGGCCATTTGAACGCCAGCCCGGCCTGGTCGATGGCCCGCGTAGGGCGGCCGAGCTGGGTTACCATGACCATCTGGGTTTCGGGCACGATGATGATCGAGCTGGCCGCCACAAAGATCAGGACCAGGGCCAGCGCCAGCGACCAGAGCGTTTTTTTCATGCGTTATTTCCTCGTTTGATCGGTCATCAGGCCTCCCGGGCCCCAGAGGCGCAGGTCGTCGGAATCCAGCGCCGGATCAGTCAGCCACAGGGTTCGCCCGGATAGCGCTTGAGTGGTGGCCTGCAGGTGCTGCTCAAAGCGCAGCGCCTCGCCGTGTTCTCCAAAGGCGGTGGCCAGACCACTGAATCGCTCCGCCTCGCCCTCGGCCCGCAGACGCCGCTCGGCCGCGTCAGCCTCAATGCTCGCTCTCTGCCCGATCCGTTCCGCCTGGGCTATCAGGAGGTCGTGAATGCGCTGGGCTTCGGCCCGGTTCTGATGCTGCTGCTTTTCCTGCTCTGCATTGAGCAGATCCCGGTAGGCCGCCACCACGATGGCCGGGGGCTGCAAAGCCTGCATCTGGACGTCGACCACATGAATATTGACTCCTACTCCTGCCAGGTCGGCCTGCAGGGTTCGGGCAATTGCATCCGGAAACTGGTGGTGGCTCTGGGCCAGCAACAGAGCAAAAGAGCGCTGCGCGGTGGTCTGCCAGAGCGCCGCTTCGGCGTAGCGCTGCACCAGGCCCTCGACGTTACCGATGCTGTGGGCGAGCTCGACCGTGTTGAGCAACCGGTATTGCACCACCAGTTGAATGTCCACCAGGTTTTCATCGCGCGTGGCCAGGTAGAGGCTGTCGTCCTCATGGGCCTGGGTGGCTTTCAGTTCGCGCCAGAGTTTTTTTGACTGTTCGCTTGCGGGCAGGTCGACGCGGCTGCCCACCGTCGTGGATAACACCCGCCCCTCGGGCACCGATGTAATCAGCTCAATCGGGTAGGGCCAGTGGCTGTGCAGGCCGGGGGCGAGCGTGCTCTCGGCGGCCGCGCCGAATCGGCTTTTAATTCCGACCTGCCCCAGCGGGACGACGCTGAATCCGGTACTCAACCATGCCAACACCAGAAACGTCGCCAGGGTTCCCGCCAGTGCCCGCCAGTGGCTTTGAGCAGAACGCCAGGGGCCGAGGAAAAACCGGCTGAACGGGAATCGGGCGGCGCGCTCCAGCAGCGGGTCGAGCAGGGAGACAGGGTCCAGCTCCGCGCCGCGGCGCAGTGCACGGACACCCGAAACCAGCAGCTCGATCCCGGCAACCGCAATCAACAGTGCGATGACCAGTGCGACGATTTCATCTAGGTAGAGCCCGACCAGCGTGCCCACCAGGGACACCAGAACGGCAAGCGAGGAGAAGAGATCGATCTGGCTGTGGTAACCATCCGCTTCCAGGGCGGGGGAATCCGTCTCGCGACCCACATGAGTCTTGAGGCGCGCCATGAAAAACACCAGCGCAACAATAATGACTGTGCCGCCTATACCCAACCAGAGGTAGTCAATGGTTTGCCGAGTGCGCTGCTGGACTTCGGTGAGAATTTCGAAGGGCACATAGAGAATCAGCAGTGCCACCAGAATGGCGAGCACGCATTCAAACTTTCGGGCCCGCTCACTGCTGACCGGGTTGGCTTTGCGCTCCTGCCGGTGACGGATCACCAGGCTCCCCAAAAGCACCAGTGAGACCACCAGATCCGTGCCGGAATGATAGGCGTCGGCGAGCAGGGCCGCGCTGCCGGTGGTCAGCGCGAGGCCCAGCTTCAGGGCCGTGAGAAAAACATCGGCCCCGATGGCAATCAGCGAGGTGCGTATACGTCGATCGGCAAACATGGTGGCGAGAAGCGACCCTCAATAAAATTCGGTTTGGGCCGGGGAGCTGACCAGGCCCAACGCACAGTACCAAGGCTTGTTGACGGATTTGTGACACCCGGGACTCAAATGGTGGGTCAGTGGTATGACCAGCGACTCTCGGTTGCCTCGGGCCAGTCGAGGCGGATGTCCCAGTCGTGACGGTGCTCGGGCCTCAGCGGAGGAACGGCCTGATCAATGGTCTGAAAAACATTGGTGGCCGGTTGTATGACCGTGTCCCGTCCAAAAATATAACTCTGCTCTTCCACAATCGCGCGGTAGGCTTTATTCAGAGCCAACGCCCGTTCGGGCGAGGGCGTGATCAGCTCGTAGATGCTGTCCAGGTTCTGGACTTTTTCGCGCTTGACGCTGCCATCCGCATTGAACCAGCGCTCGAGCATTTCGCGGTTCTGGCGAAACTCATCGCCGCCACCGACGCGCTCCAGATACTGAAGAAACTCACCGTCGAATTCGCCCCGGCTGGGGGCATCCGGTTGCGTGGCCAGGTCGATATAGCCCCAGCCCTCGGCGCCGGCCATTTTTCGGGGAAAGGCAAAAGTATGGTCAATGGTAGTGCCCACACTTTTGTGGCACCCCATACAGAAAAACTGCTCCTCGTGGTTCTGTTTGCGCAGGTCTCCCTGAGCATCCTCGATAAAGCCCCAAAGCAGCCAGCCGAATTTGTTGTTCATGCCACGGTCGCCGTGATCGGAAACACCCGGCAGGTTGCCGAAGTGCTTTTCCTTCGCCTCCTTGTAGTAACTGCTGGCCAGGCTCGTGTCCGGCCGAAAGCGCTCCTTGACCATGTAGCGGACTTCTTTCATACGCGGCGCGTTATAAATACGGCCGCTTTCGTCAACGCCCAGATAGCGCACCGTATGTAAAAAGGCCGTGCCTTCGGGGTAGAGCATGCGGGTGACCGGCACATGACTGGCATCGCCCAGGTAAAAAGCCCGGGCCTGAATGCGGTTGGTGGATACGCTGAGCACGCCGTCACCATTAAGATCGGTGTCGATCGCCGCCTCGTTCAGTGGCGCCGTGGCGATGCTTTGCGCCTCGGTGACGGCCATCTCCAGCAGGCCCAGGTTGGCGTAGTAGACATCCCGGGAGAAGACGCCGTCGATTTCTGAAAAGGCATCGGGCAGACGAATCATGACATCGTCGGTGGAGCCGTTGGTGGGCCAGAAGGTGCTGGGTAGTGGCTTGTAGTTGAACGCCACCCAGCGCGAACCATCTTTGGCCAGCCCGTATTCATCAAAGGCGTCTTCCGCCAGATGCAGGTTCTCGATAATGGCGGGCACACCCTGCCACTGCTCCGAGCGCATCCAGCGCACCAGGTCGGTGTAGTTGTCCTGATTGACGTAGTCGAGTATTTCTTCGTCGGTCACCGACGCTATGTAGTCGCGCCGGTCTTTGAACAGGTTCTGCCAGTGGTTGCGTACGCCGAATTCGGAAAAGGCGTAGCTGCCCTGCAGAAACCCGTCGTTCATCTGATTGGGGCGATCGTCGCCGTAAGTCTGATGGCAGGTATAGCAGGGATTTTTCTTGCCATCGGTTTTGGTATAGCACTGGGAGGGGATCGGGGCCTCCCGGTTGTAGGCTTCACCCGCGTGCAGATAGTCCCGGGCGGTGGCAATTCCTTCACCCGCCGCGTCGGCGGCAAACTCTATGCGGTTTTCAGACGTGTCTGTCTTCTGTGGTGCGGAAGAGTCGCAGCCGGTCAGGGGCATCCACAGTAGTGTCAACACGGGGAACAACGGTGTTGCGATCAGTCGTAGGAGTTTCATAGGAGCGTCTTGAAAAAGAGTTGAGTCCCGGACACACAAAAGAGGCGACGCTTGCGCGCCGCCTCTTTCCTGCCTCTACAATGATGTCAATCAATCATTGATCTTGGGGTCGTACAGCCAGAGGGTGTTGTTGACCTGGAAGCCATCTTCACCGAGGAGAATACGGCCGTCGTCCAGGACGATGACGTTGTCCGGCTGCGACAGGGCGTTGACATCGCAGCGCTGGGCGCCATCCACCGTCGAGCGGTAGGTCGAGCCCATGACCACCGGTTCAATGCGGTCCACGTCGTAGCCGGCATTGAGCTTCATGCGGTAGACACCGCCGCACTCTTTCACGCGGTTGGACAGGCGGATGTCGCCTTCATCGTCAATCATGCCGTTGTCCATATCGGCGATGGCGAAGTACACGTAGGCGTCTTCGACGGTTTCGCCCGGAATCAGATCGGTTCCTTCGACCGCTTCTTCAGCGCGCTTCATGTTGGCCATGATGCCCTCGAACTTGCGCCATTCAGCGGTAGCGCCTTTGGCCCGTGCCGCTTTGCGCGATTCGAGAAAGGCGATCCGGTCGTCCATGGGTTCCCCGGCAGTGACCAGGCCACCGAAGGTGTTGGCGCCCTCGTAACCGGCGTCAACAGCGGGCTGGTAAACCGCATCGTAAGAGGGGTAATTGTCATCGCCGTTGGCCCAGGCAATGGCGTCGGCATCGCTGAGGTAGCTGCTCTTGCCTTCGACATAGTCGTCGGAACCAATGCTGTCGTACTCCGCGATCCAGGTTTCGATCTCGGCGTTGTTGCCGTTAGCCAGCTCAATCCACTCGATGCCAAAACCGGTGGTCAACGGTTCCGTGCTGCCGGCATCCTGGGTCACCTTGGCGCCGTAAAGGGTGCCCGCGCTCAGGTCGCCGGGGTTGTCCGCCACAAACTTGAAGAACACGCCATTGGTGTTGTCCTGGGACAGGTAGACGGTGCGCTCGTCCGGCATGACCACGGAGTTTTCGTGCTCGTAGCGACCCATGGAATAGTGCTTGACGGGCGTGGGGGAAGCGCTGGTGGGATTTTCCAGTTCGGCAATATAGTGATAGCGATAGGTGTTGGGGAACTGGGTCGCGTCATTGGCGGTGTTGACCGTGGGATCGATGTAGCGGGCCAGTTGTGTCTGGCTGGTGCCGTCGCCTGAGCGCTCCGGGTTGTTCCATCGATGGGTGTTGTCGCCTTCGTTGCCCCACTCTTCTGAGGTCAGGGGAGTGCCCCAGGGAGACATGGAACCGAAGCAGTTGGCGATGGTGCCCCAGTCGCCAAAGTCCAACATCATCACATCGTTGTTGTCCACGGACCAGCGACCGGTATTGGCGTCCTTCTCCAGCTTGAGTCGGCTCATGCCGCCGGGGATCGATTCCCAGTTGGTGAATAGATAGCCTTCATTGTCGCCGGTGGCGAGGTAGCCGTTGAAGTCGGGCGTATTACTCTGAACCGCCACGGTGGAATCGTCGGTGGCCAGGACAGTACCCAAGCCCTGGGACAGGGCGCCGCCGTAGTTGTTGCCGGTCTGGCCCAGAACCTGGTATTCGCCGTAAGCCATCTGAACGGTTTCTTTCTCTTCATCGGTGCGGGGGACCGGAACAGAGATCAGATTGCGGGGCAGCTGGTGCATATTCACGCCGGTCACGGCGCCCACAGTGGCCAGGTGGTAGCTGTTGCCGTCTTCATCCACGGCGTCGTTGCTGTCGCTCGGATGCTGCACATTGAAGAACAGGTCGCCGGAATCGGTCACAAAGGCGCCGGTGACCTCCGCGCCCAGGGGTACCGTGCCCAGGCGGGTCAGGCCGGGCGTGACCACGCCGGCGCCGATACCATCACTGCCGTCGGCTCCGTTTTCGCCATCCGCACCGGCCTGGCCGTCTACGCCGTCCTGGCCGTCGCTGCCGGATGAACCATCAGCGCCATCGGACCCATCAGTACCGGGTTCGCCCTGAGGACCCTGCTCGCCCTGGGGGCCCTGCGCTCCGTCTGCGCCGTCATTGCCATCGTCGCCACCGCAGGCGGCCAGGGTGGACGCCATCGCGATCAGGGCGATCAACTGTCCTTTTTTACTCAGCTCAAAATTCATCGTGTGTTCCTCGTTTTGTTAGGCAGAATGGTGCCCGCGCGCCATCCGGTTTAAGGGGCACGTGCAATGGACGAGGGAGATGTTAAGGGCCACATATGACGTTTTTGGAACGAAATAAAGACAGAAGCGTGAAGAGTTTGTTAAAAGAGAAATGAGAATTGATACCGGCAACCGCTTGTCGTCGGCTATCGGCTTCCCGCCGGCGCTCATATGTCCTATGCTCGATCTGTTGAACATCCGGAGGCGACCATGAACGTGGAACAACCAGGGGCCAACGACCCCGATACTTTTTTATCGAGCCGGGAGGGAGAGCGTATCTCTCTGGTGCTGAGCTCCGGCGGTGCCCGGGGACTGGCGCATATCGGTGTGATTCGCGAGCTGGAGGCTCGCGGCTACCGTATCGACACCATCGCGGGTTGCTCCATGGGCTCGTTGGTCGGTGGTCTCTATGCCCTGGGCCGAATGGAAGATTTCGCCGGTTGGGTCTCGAGCCTTGAGCGCAAGGACATTCTCGGACTGCTGGACATCACCAGCAACCGGGGTGGTTTTATCGGCGGTAATAAAATCATGGCCAAGCTGCATGAATGGACCGGGGATGCCCGGATAGAAGATTTGCCCATCAGCTATACGGCGGTCGCGGTGGACCTGGAGCGCGAGCGGGAAGTCTGGATGAACGAGGGATCGCTGTATGAGGCGATTCGGGCTTCGATTTCCATTCCCGGGGTGTTCACCCCGCACCTCTACCGGGACCGGATACTGGTGGACGGCAGCGTGCTCAACCCGATTCCGGTCGCACCGACGCTCCATCGGCTGACCGACAAGATGTTCGTGGTGGATGCCAATGGACCGCCCGCCGATGAGGTGCTCCGCCGCTCGGCCGATCCAGAGGAGGACGAGGATAACAACTGGCTGCGCAAAGTGCTGGGCAGCGTTGGTTGGGGTTCCTCGTCCGAAAAGTCCATTGACCAAAAGCTTGATGTCATCAGTGTGATGATGCGCTCGCTGGACACCATGCAGGCGGCTCTGACTCGACAACACCTGGCGGTCTTTCATCCCGACTGCGTATTCCGTGTGCCGCGCAACCTGTGCATGATCCACGAGTTCCATCGGGCCGAGGAAATCATGGATTTTGGCCGGGCCCAGGCGCGACGGTTACTGGATGACGCTGAGCTCGAGCGCCGTCAATGGCCCTGAACGTTGAGCGGCGCTTGCGGTCGGAAATCGTGATAACCTTGAAATCGTGTATCGCAGAGATGACCTGAAACCATGTTAAAACCGCTAGGTATGGCAAAGCTGATCGGGCTTTGTGTGAGTCTGGGCATGGCTTTTTCGGCCAACGCCCAAAATGAGGAAGAGGGCGAGTCGCCGGCTCGGGCCGACCTGCAGGTGGCCTCAATCAGCGCCATTGTGGCCAAAGTGGGCGAGCAGGAGCCGCTGTTCAGCAAACGCGCCGACTGGGCGCTGCCCATCGCCTCCCTGACCAAAATGATGACCGCTCTGGTGGTGGTTGAATCAGACGCCGATCTGGATGAGTGGCTGACGGTGACCGACCGCCACTTTCCGGCCGCGGCCAATGCCTTTTCGCGCATCCGCCCGGAGTCCGAAGCCCGGCGGGAAGATTTTCTACGGGTCGCTTTGATGTCCTCGGAAAACTACGCCGCCTACCTGCTCGCCCGGCACCACCCGGGTGGCTACGATGCCTTCATCGAGGTGATGAACGCCAAGGCCCGGGCGCTGGGGATGACTCAGACCCGTTTTGTCGATTCTTCAGGGCTCTCGGACGACAACGTGTCCACCGCCGGGGATCTGCTCAAGCTGGTGCAGGCCGCCTATACCAATGAAACGCTGCGCGAGCTCAGTACCGATGGTCGCCACAGTATCCGTTTTCGCAAGCCGGGCTATACTCTTCACTTTGGCAACACCAACCCGCTGGTACACAGCTCCCGTTGGGATGTGGACCTGACCAAAACCGGCTATCTCAACGCGGCCGGCCGCTGCCTGCTGATGGTGGTGGATATCGATGGGGAGCCCACCGCCGTGGTATTGCTCAACTCCTTCGGGACGCGCACACCCCTGGGCGATGCCGGGCGTATCCGCCGTTGGCTGGAGACCGGGCAGGGGGGCTCTGTGGCTCAGGCGGCCAAGCGCTACGAGCAGGAGACGGTGCAGGCGCTGCTGCAGCAGCAGACCGCCGAAGGCGCCAGTACCCACTGACGGGCCACACCAGGCCCGGCTTTCCCCGGTGGGAAAAATATGTTCTTATAGTCAGTTAGACCATGTTTTGACGCGATCCCGATGCTGGTCGGGGCCGCCAGAACAAGCGAATAAACACAACAAACGCTTGGGTAATGCCATGATGCAATCATCGATCTCCGCGCGGCCCGGCGGCCGTGCGTTTGGTTCAATACTGCTGATCAGCCCGCTGCTGATGGGGGTGGGGCTTCTGGCCTGCACTCAGTCGCTGGAACGGGCGGCCACCACTCCTATTGATCGCCAGGCGCTGGTGAACCGACACATCCCGACTCTGACCGAGCCGGACCCGCTGTCGCCGTTCAGTGTGGGTAATGGCGAGTTTGCCTTCACGGTGGATGTGACCGGCCTGCAGAGTTTTCCCGAGTTCTATGAAGACGGAATCCCCCTGGGGACGCTGGCTCAGTGGGGCTGGCACTCGGAGGACAATCCTCGCGGCTACACGCTGGAGCAGACCTTCGAGAACTACGATACCGACGGTCGTCCCGTGCCCTACGCGGCCGGGCAGAATACCGAGGCGGGCGAGTGGCTCCGGGCCAACCCTCACCGGCTGCATCTGGGGCAGGTCGGGCTGGCGATGACCGATTCCGGGGGCGATCCGGTGGCATTGGAGCAGCTGCAGAGCATCGATCAGCGAGCCGATATTGGCCGGGGCGTGATCGACAGCCGGTTTGCGCTGGAGGGGCAGACGGTATCGGTTCAGACGGCGGTGCACCCCGAACTCGATCAGGTGGCCACCCGCATCCAGTCGCCGCTGCTCGCCAGCGATCAGATCGAGCTGAAGCTGGACTTCCCCTACGGCTCCCAGTCCTGGGGCAAGAAGACCGCCGACTGGGATCAGCCGGGGCGTCACTCCACCCTGGTGTACGACCAATCGCCCCGGTCGGTGCTGCTTCGCCGCCGGCTCGATGGCGATACCTACTTTGTGGAGCTTCGCTGGGAAGGTGAGGCCCGCCTCGCCCAGACCGACCGACACGAGTTCCGTCTGAGCACCGCCGAACCGTTGCTTGAGGTGACCGTGAGTTATCTGGAATCCGCACCGGAACCGGAGCCCGTCATTACCTCCGTGGCCGATACCCTGAGCGCGAGCGAGGCGCATTGGGCCTCCTTCTGGCAAACCGGTGGGGCCATCGATTTTTCCGGCACCGCCGACCCGCGCGCGCATGAGCTGGAGCGGCGTATGGTCCTGTCCCGCTACCTGACCGCCATCCAGACCGCCGGCTCCCGCCCGCCGGCCGAAACCGGGCTGACCTACAACAGCTGGTACGGCAAGTTTCACCTGGAAATGCACTGGTGGCACGGTGTGCACTACGTGCTCTGGGACAAACCCGAACTGTTTGAAAAAAGCCTGCCCTGGTACGACCTGGCTCTGGAAAAGGCCCGGGAAAAAGCCCGGCGCCAGGGCTACGAGGGCGCCCGCTGGCCCAAGATGGTGGGCCCGGACGCCGAAGAGAGTCCCTCGACCATCGGGGTGTTTCTGATCTGGCAGCAGCCGCACCCGATCTACTACGCCGAGCTGCTCTACCAGCACCACGGAGAGAATGCCGCGCTACTGGAACGGTACCGGGACATCGTGTTTGAAACGGCGGATTTCATGGCCGACTACGCCATCTACGAGCCGGAGCGGGATCGCTACCGCCTGGGGCCGCCGCTGATTCCCGGGCAGGAAATCTACCCACCCGAGGAGGCCTTCAACCCCACCTTCGAGCTGGCCTACTGGCGCTACGGGTTGAGTGTGGCCCAGCGCTGGCGCGAGCGCCTGGGGCTGGAGCTCGACCCCGACTGGGCCGAGGTGCTGGACAAGCTGGCGGATTACCCGCTGCACAACGGCCGCTACCAGAATTCGGAAAATGCGCTGGGCACCTTCGAGGATGCCAAGCATCGCAATGATCACCCCACCATGCTGGGCGCCTACGGCATGCTGCCGGGCGAGGGCGTGGATGTGACCGCCATGGAGCGCACCCTGGAATCGGTGCTGGCCTCCTGGAACTGGGGGCACACCTGGGGCTGGGACTACCCCATGGTGGCCATGAGTGCCGCCCGACTGAATCGTCCGGAGCTGGCGGTTGATGCCCTGCTGATGGACGTCCAGAAAAACCGCTACCTGAACAACGGCCACAACTATCAGGACGAACGGCTCACCCT
The DNA here is from genome assembly GCF_038419845.1 of Marinimicrobium sp. C2-29. Taxonomy (NCBI): domain Bacteria; kingdom Pseudomonadati; phylum Pseudomonadota; class Gammaproteobacteria; order Cellvibrionales; family Cellvibrionaceae; genus Marinimicrobium; species Marinimicrobium sp. C2-29. Next base: position 25,854 of record NZ_JBCAQT010000020.1, on the reverse strand, counting down.
GTATCTGCCGGGCAACGGTGGACTCTTGACGGCATTGGCCATGATGGCCGCCGGCTGGGAGGGCGCGCCGGAAGGTCCCGCGCCCGGTTTCCCGGACGACTGGACCGTCCGTTACGAGAACATCCACCCTTTGCCCTGATAGCGACAACCAACAACCACCGTCCGGGAGACGACCATGGTGCCAACGACACTGAAACCGCTTGTGAATGGCTCGCGCCTTGTCGGCTTTTGCGTTTGTCTTTCACTCTGGCTCTCGGCCTGTGTTCACACCGGGCCGACTCCGACGGAGGTGGATTGGCAGGCGGGCGACTACGCCATGACCCTGACCGAGGCCGGTCTGGCAGTGAGTCATCAGGGGGAGCGCTTCGCCCTGATTGAATCCTTTGAGTTCAACTTTGTGCGGGCGGAATTGGCGGACATCGTTTCCGCCGATGAGGACAGCCTGGTGGTGCGCCTGGAGCTGCAGGGCACCGATGGTTACGCCGACGACTTCCCCTCCGAACTTGATCTGGCCATCCGCTACAACGACGGACGCTTTCACTTTGAAGCCGGGCATCCGGCCTTTCACCATGTCAGCATCAACCTGACCGACCGGGACGAACACTATTTCGGCCTGCTCGCCAAGCTCTATCCCGACAATCGCAAAAACCCCGACCTGCGCGGGGAAACCGTGGATGTGGAAGTCTACCATCAGGGCGAGCGGGACTACGCGGAAAACTACGCCTCCGCCTTCTCCGCGTTTTATATCAGCACGGCCGGGTACGGCAGCTTCTTTGATACCTTTGCCAAGGGCCGCTACCGGTTTGCGCAAGACGGTCTGACCAGAATCTATCATCAGACCGACAAGCTGGACTGGTATCTGTTTTACGGCCCGGACGGCAAGAACATTCACCGTCGCTACTACGAGGTGATCGGTGCGCCCAAAAGTATTCCGCTCTGGGCGTTGGGTCCGGTGGTCTGGCGCGACCACAACACGGGCAAAGACGAAATTCTCGATGACCTGTCACGCTTCAGCGACTTGCAGATACCGCTGACCGCCACCTTTGTGGATCGTCCCTACAGCGACGGTGGTCACGAGTGGTCCAAGATGAATTTTGCCGAGCCCTTCGCCAATCCCGAGCAGTGGATCGGCACCATCAACGATGACTTCGGTATGGAGGTGATGAGCTGGGTCGGCCCCATGACCTTTGGTGATGAAGACTTCCCGGGCCTGCTCCCCAATCACCGCACCTACATCGACCTGACCGATCCCGAAGCGCTGGTGGAGTTCGAGCGGCGCATGCAGACCCAGCAATACGAAGTGGGGGTGCGCGGCCACAAGATGGATCGGGCGGATGAGAACTTTCCCTTCACCGCCTTCTGGCACGAGCCGGTGTCTGAATCGGAAACCCGCAATACCTACGTCTATCTGTACTCCAGAGTGATCGATCAGTTTCTGCGCGGCGCCCACGGCGACAACCAGTTCAACTTTGCCCGCGCCGCCTACCACCGCACCCAGCCGTTCCTGAGTGCCGTCTGGGGCGGCGATGTCCGCCCCAACTGGATCGGCATGGCGGGTAACCAGGCCAATGCCATGCGCACCTCCTTCATGGGCTTTCCCGTCTGGGGCAGCGACACCGGCGGCTATCTGGGCGACGGCTACATCGATGAAAAACTCTATGCCCGCTGGTTGCAGTGGGGCGCCTGGAACGGGATGTTCGAGGTCAAACTCGACGGCATCGGTGGGCAGGGCGAAGATCGGGTGCCATGGCGTTATTCCGAGCGCTTGCAGGAAGTTTTTCGCCAGGTCGCCGAGCAGCGCATGCGGATGATCCCCTACAGCTATTCCCTGGCCAACACCTCGGCGGACAACGGCGTGTTGATGAAGCCCATGGCCTATGTGTATCCCGAAGATCCGAACACTCACGATCTGTGGGATCAGTATCTGTTTGGCGATGCCTTTCTGGTGGCCCCCCTGTTCAGCGAAGCGGACGAGCGGGAAATCTATCTGCCCGAAGGTCGCTGGTACGACTTCAATGATCGGTCCCTGGCATTCGACGGCGGGCAGACGCTCACCCGGTCCTACGCCTTTGACGAAACGCCTGTCTTTATCAAAGCCAACAGTCTTCATGTGACCGGCGATATCTATCGCGGCAGTGACCGACGCTGGAACGGGACGCTGGATGGCAAAGGGTCACTGGTCATCCACGCCTTTCCCGGTCGGGAGGGCGAGCAGGCGGGCTTTACCTATGTCGACACCCATCAGGGCCGACAGCACAAGCGGATGACGCTCAACCGCACGGAAACCGCCGCGTTTTTCCGCAGCCCGGCGTTGGAATCGGCGCCAAAACTGCAGATGAAAACCGATAGCGAACCCGCTGGCGTTCAGGTCAATGGGCGCCCGGTCGCGAGTAACTACGACTCGACAGACGGTATGCTGTCCGTGGATTTACCGATGGGCAAAGCCGTTGAGGTTCGGGTAGAATACCCACGCGAATAACACGGTCATCGGTGTCCGGGTAGTCGGTAAGGACGCTTCTGATCAAACGATCGATAAAGGAATTCACCATGCTGAAAAAACTGTTGCTCCCCGCGATTATCGCCGCCATCGGGATAGCGGCGATGGCGTTGTTGGTCATCGCCCAACCCAAGCCTGTCCCCCGGGCGGTGGAAGAGGAACCGGCCCGCATTCAGGTGACAGTCGTGCCGGCCAAACACCAGGTGCTGCATCTGGCGGTTGAAGCCCAGGGCACCGTCCGGCCCAAACGCGAAATCGATCTGGTGGCTCAGGTGTCGGGGCAGGTGGTGGAGGTCGATCCGGCGTTTGTCGACGGCGGTTTCTTTGACGCCGGCCAACCTCTGCTGCGCATCGACGAGCGTGAGTATCGGGCCGCCCTGTCGAGTGCCCGCGCCCGTGTCGCCGACGCCGAACAGCGGCTGGCCGAAGAGCGCGGGCGAAGCCTGCAGGCCGAGCGCGAGTGGCGCGACCTTGGCAATCAGAGTGCCAATGACCTGTTCCTGCGCAAGCCGCAGATGGCCTCCGCCCAGGCCAATCTGGAATCGGCGCGCGGTGATCTGGAAGTGGCCGAACTGAATCTGGAGCGCACCCGTATCAGCGTGCCTTTCAAGGGGCGGGTCCGGCAGACCCGGGCCAACCTGGGCCAGTACGTGACCGCCGGCACGCCTCTGGCGACCGTTTACGATTCCACTCTGGTGGAAGTACGCCTGCCGCTCACCGAAAGTCAGGCCACTCTGATTGACCTGCCCCTCACCCCCGGCGCCACCGAGCGGGTGCCCGTCACCATTACCGGTTCTGTTGCCGGCGAGCCCCACCAATGGCAGGGCGTCCTGGCCCGTACCGACGCTTTTGTCGACCCCGATTCGCGCCTGTACTACGCGGTGGTGGAAGTGGCTGATCCCTTCTCTGTTGACTCGGTTGACCAGGCTTCAGGTAAGCAGGGGGCACCCTTGTTGCCCGGTCTGTTTGTCAGTGCCGAGATTCAGGGGAAGCGGCTGGACGGCGTATTGAAGCTGCCCCGTGCCGCCCTCTTCGAGCGCGACAAGCTTCTGACCCTGGATGAAGAAAACAACATCGCGCAGCACAAAGTTCAGGTGCTGCGTCGCTCGGAGACGCACGTCTGGATCAAGGCCGACATACCTGAAGACACCCTGATCTCTCTGGACAAACATTCGTTGACGCCTGCGGGCACGAGTGTCGAGCCACGCTTTTCCGATGGCACGGCTCCCGGTTCCGGGACTCCCGCCACGGCCGATGCCTCGAGCACGGCCATCAAGTCTGGGGAGTAGATCATGCGCGCATTGATCAAGTGGTTTGTTGCCAACCCCATTGCCGCCAACCTGTTGATGCTGGCCATGCTGGTCGGCGGTTACTCCGGTTCCCAACTGGTGAAAAAGGAAACCTTTCCCACCTATGAAGGGAACGTCATCCTGATCAATATGGCCTATCCCGGTGCCGCTCCCAGTGAGGTGGAGCAGCAGATCGTGGTGCGTATTGAGGAGGCCATTGCCGATCTGCCGGGCATTTACCAGATCACCTCCGAGTCTCGCGAGGGTTCCGGTTCGGTCAACGTCCAGGTCACTGAAGGGTTTGACGTCCGGGTGCTGCTCAACGACATCAAAGGGCGCGTGGACGCCATCAATACCTTTCCGGTCTCGGCCGAACGGCCGGTGATCAACCAGCTGGTGATGCGCCAGTTTCTGATGTACATCGCGCTCTATGGCGACGCCGAGCGACGACAGCTCAAAGACTGGGCCTATCAGATACGCGACGAGATGGCTCTGCTCGAGGGCGTGTCCGAGGTGGAGATCACCGGCCTGAAAAACGATGAAGTCAGTATCGAGATCTCCGAAGAGAACCTTCGCCGTTACAACCTGAGTTTTGCCGAAGTGGCCCAGGCCATTCGCCAGGCATCGATCAATGTCCCGGCGGGCGCCATCAAATCCAAGGATGGCGATGTGCAGATCCAGACCCGGGCCCAGGCGTTCGATTACGACGACTTCGCCCGGATTGTCGTGCGCAGCGGGCGCGAGGGGGGCGAGTTGTTGCTCAGTGACGTGGCGGTCATCCGGGACGGCTTCGCTGAGCAGGATATTGACTTCACCATGAATGGCAAGCCGGGCCTGAACATGGAAGTCAAAATGAGCGATGATCCCCTGCTGATCGAAGGCACGGCCAACGCCCGGCAATATGTGGAGAACTTTCAGAAGCTTCTGCCCGAGGACGTTCACCTCAAGATCAATTTTGAAGCCAAGAGCATTTTTGACAGCCGCTTCAACCTGCTCAAGGACAACGCCCTTAGCGGCCTTGTTCTGGTGTTCCTGATCCTGATGCTGTTTCTGCGACCGCAACTGGCCTTCTGGGTGGTCGCCGGTATCGCGGTCACCTTCTGTGGCGCCATCTGGTTGTTGCCCTACCTGGGGGTCTCCATCAACATGCTGTCCATGTTCGCCTTCCTGATGGTATTGGGCATCGTGGTGGACGATGCCATCATTGTCGGGGAGAGTGTCTACCGACACCAGCAGCGCGGTGAAACCGGTCAGGTGGCGGCGTTTTCCGGCACCAACTCGGTGCTCAAGCCGGTGTTCCTGGCGGTAGCCAGCACCATCATTTTCTTCCTGCCCATGATCGATGTGCCCTCGGAGGTGTTGATTTACACCCGCTCGATTTTCTGGGTTGTGTTTCTGTGCCTGGTGTTCTCCCTGGTGGAGTGCATGCTGGTACTGCCCTCGCATCTGTCGCATATGAAGCCCGAGCAACCCAGCCGCTTTTATCCATTGCGCAAACTGGGCCAGATTCGCCATGTTTTCTCCGACGGCATGGAGCGCTTTGCCCGGGATCGCTATCAACCAGCGCTGCGGGCACTGCTGGCCCGCAAAGGCAGCACCTTTTTGGGGTTCGGTTTCGCGTTTGCCGTGACCGTTACCCTGGTCGCCACCGGCTGGGTGGCCATGAACTTCTTTCCCAATGTGCCCCAGCCCATGGTGATGGTGAATGTGGGTTTTTCCGACGGCACTCCCTTCTCGCGCACCCAGGCGGTAGCGGAGCATATTCGCCAGCAGGTGGAGGTGTTGAGCGAAGACCTGGCGCTACTGGAAAAGAACGATGGCCAGCCCTTCATTCGTGAGGTCAACCGCAACCTCAACGGGACCAATGCCACCGTGTTTGTGGGCCTGACGCCGGATGAGGAGCGGGATGTTTCCTCGGCGGAGGTCGCCGACCGGTTGCGCGAACTGGTGGGGCCGCTGCCCGAGGCGCAGAGTTATTCGCTGAGCGGGGCCATGAGCGGGGACGGGCCGGACATCACCCTGAACCTGACCATGCTAGAGAACCGCCGGGAGATACAGCAGGCGGCCGTAGACGATGTGAGCAAAGCACTGGCCGCCTATCCGGGCGTGTTCAACGTGCGCAGCAACCTCGACTCCGAGCGCACCGAGGTGGAGGTGGCGTTAAAACCGCATGCCCAGAGCCTGGGTATCAGCGTCGATGATGTGGCCCGACAAGTGCGCCAGGGTTTTTACGGCGAAGAGATCCAGCGCATTCCACGGGCCAAAGAGGATGTGCGCGTGATGCTGCGCTACTCCGCGCAGGAGCGGCGTACCCTGGATACCCTTGATAACATCCGTATTCGCACGGCGGATGGCCGCGAAGTGCCCATCAGTGCCGTGGCGGAGGTCAACCTGGTGCCCGGATCGAGCACCATCCGCCGGGTGGACCGGCGCCGCAATATTACCCTGACCGCCGAGGTTGAAGAGGGCCACGATGCCAATCAGATTGCCACCGAGCTGCTCGAGCAGAACCTGGCCCGCTGGAAAACCGAGTATCTCGGTTTCAACCTCTCGACCGATGGCAGCCTGCGCACCCAGGCACAGTTTGGGGACAACTTTGCGAGCAACTTCATCAAGTTTTTCCTGCTGGTATTGGCGCTGTTTGCCATTGCCTTCCGCTCGCTGTTTCAGCCCTTGCTGGTGATGCTGGCGGTGCCTTTCGGTTTTGTGGGGGCGGTTCTGGGGCACTTGATCATGGGGGTCGAATTCAGTCTGTTTTCCGGCTTCGGCTTTCTGGCCTGTTCGGGGGTCGTGGTCAACGACAACCTGGTCTTGCTCGAGCGCATCAACACCCTCAAAGCGCGGGGCGAAGACACCCTGCACGCGGTGCTGCAGGCCGGCCTGGATCGATTCCGCCCGATCGTGCTGACCTCCATCACCACCTTTGTGGGCCTCCTGCCCATTCTGTTCGAGCGCAGCCTCCAGGCCCAGTTCCTCAAGCCCATGGTGATTGCCCTGTCGTTCGGGGTGCTCTTCTCCACCGTAGTCACTCTGTTTCTGGTGCCCTGCGCCTACTATGGCGGCTCGCGCCTGAAAGAACGGATGCGGAAATTTTTCAACCGCAAGGGCCCCTCGGTTGACGCGGGTTCGTCCCTGAATGAGCCCGGACCGCAGACATCTTGAGGGCTTTTCGTTTCAGGGGTAACCGTCAGCGTGCAGTCAGCGGTGTCAGCCGCTGACTCAGCCGGGTCTCGCGGTGCTCGCCCGGCAGGTCCGCCTTGCGCCAGCGTTCGAGCTGCCGAATGATCAGCCGGTCATTTACGGTGTCGTAGTGGTGGGTGGCTTCCTCCCGATATTCACCGCGAATGACAAACAGGAGGCTGCCCTTTGCGTGCATATTCATGCGGCTGGCAAGCGGCGTGCCCTCATCATCCACCCAGATCTCCAGGCTGGAATCGAACTGTTTGACGTATTTTCGCATACGTCCATCGACCACCTGTTTGTCGCGCTCAAACGTCAGGCGTGTGGCCGGCTGGTCATTGTAAGTGTCCTCCTGGGAACTCCTGAATTCCGAGCGCTGGACCTCCCGCCGTAATGTCCGCGCCGTGTCGAGCAGGGGGCGGATTTCGTTCAGATCCAGTTGCCACATGAAATCGCTCGTTTTGGTGATGGCATCGGGGTTCTCCACGAGACTTTCCGATTCACTCTCCAGGCGTTCGAGCAATGGCTTGCCGTAATGCAGCTGGTAACCCTCGGGCCCCGATTGGGCGGTCATCTCGACTGCCACCTCGAACTCTTCCCGGTCGTCACCTTTCCCGTCGGCGCGCCACAGCTCAGAATCCACGCGTACCTTCACCACCTGGTCACCCTCCAGCTGATCCAGTCGGGAGATCAGGGTGGAGACGCTGTCAGCGTGAGCGGGTGCCGCCAGCCAAACAGGAGCCATTAGCCAAATAGGAGCCATCAGCCAAATAGGAGCCATCAGCCAAGCAGAAGCCGTCAGGGAAAACAGCGTCCGCAGCGAGACGCGGGGATTCCAGATTGAATTCATGGTTCGTCCTTTTTTCATAGTCATGGGCCTTTACTCATGGAGCTTCGACTCTGGATGTTCACAATCGATCCCGATTGGCGCGTTTTTAGGCGTTGACGCGGTCCCGGAAGTACCGGACACTGGTTTGTACGTCGTCCGCCTCTATTGTCACGCTCTGAGGCAGTCTCTTGCTACTGACCCGGTGCTTCAGATCACCTTTCATGAGAGATCATTACCATGAGCGAATCACCGGACCCATCTTCTTCAGACCCCTCTTCCCCGGATGTATCCTCCCCGGAGCAAAACAGCGATCCGCTGAGCAGGCACCACACGCCCGCGGGTTTCTCCGACCAGGTCGCGTTTCGTCTGACCAGGCTGTTGCGCTTTTTCGCCGATACCTTCTTCGCCAAACGCTACGGTCACCGGGCCGTGGTGCTGGAAACCGTGGCCGCCGTGCCGGGGATGGTGGGCGGTATGGTGCGCCACATGCGCTCGCTGCGCCGGCTGGAAGACGACCGGGAGTGGATTCACACCCTGCTCGAAGAAGCCGAGAACGAGCGCATGCACCTGATGACGTTTGTCCAGATCGCGCAGCCGACTCTGTTGGAGCGAATTCTGATTCTCCTGGCCCAAGGCTTCTTTTTTACCAGCTTCTTTTTACTCTATGTCATTTCCGGCCGCACCGCCCATCGGCTGGTGGGCTATTTTGAGGAAGAGGCCGTTTACAGTTATACCGAGTACCTGGCCGAAGTCGACAGCGGCCGGCTGGAAAATGTGCCTGCCCCGGAGATCGCGATCGACTACTGGCAGCTGCCCGCCGACGCCACGCTGCGCGATGTGATTATCGTGGTCCGGGACGATGAGGCCGGCCACCGGGATGTCAATCACGGCTTTGCCGACAGTTTTGACCGCTGAACGTACCGGGTGTGTTTGACACAGGTCAATACGGCCCAGGGTCCCTTCCAGTATTCTTGGAGGCTGATCGACTTGATCCGCCAGGGCACAAGCAAACCACTGCCCGCAAGGGGTAGAGCATGAGTACGGAACAGAAGCAGACAAGCACTCTGGCCAGGCTGACGGTGCCGGGCATGGGCTCGGACCATTGCGCCGGTATTGTGAAAACCTCGCTGAAGCGTCTGGAGGGTATGGGGGAGATCCATACCAATATCGCCGCTCACCGCGTGGAAGCGAGCTTTGATCCCGAGAAGCTGAGCCTGGACGATCTCCGCTCCGCCGTGGAAAACGCCGGCTACGACGTGGCCCAGGTTTCCGGCGAGGGCGAGGAGGAAGACCAGGACGCTGAGATCGAGGAAGCTTACCTGACCCAGGCCTGGACGCGACTCTGGATTGCGGCGGTGCCCACGGCGCTGATCATGCTGCTGATGGTGCCGCACATGTTCTGGCAGCCGGTGCCTGGTTATCTGGCCATCATCGCGGTGCTCGCCTTTCCCGTGGTGTTCCTGTTCGGCGGGGCGGCCACCCACAAATCCACCTGGCGCTCGCTGACCAATCGCACCTTCAACATGGATGTATTGATTTCCATGGGCAGCGTGCCGCCTTATATTATCGGGCTGGTGGGATTCTTCTACACCATGACCTCGTTCATCGAAATGGCGGCCACCATCATGACGTTCCACCTGGTGGGGCGGTATCTGGAAGCCAAGGCCAAGGGGCGCGCTTCCCAGGCCATCCGACGACTGCTGACACTGGGCGCCAAAACCGCGCGGGTGGAGCGCGATGGCCAGGAGCAGGAGGTTCCGGTCAAGGAATTACAGTCCGGCGATATCATGGTGGTTCGCCCCGGCGACAAGGTGCCCACCGACGGAGAAGTGATCGATGGCGAAAGTCACGTGGACGAGTCCATTGCCACTGGCGAGTCGGTTCCGGTCTATAAAAGTCAGGGCGATTCTGTGATCGGTGCGACCATCAACAAGGAAGGGCGCCTGCGGGTCAAAGCCACGAAAGTGGGCGGCGATACCTTTCTGTCCCAGGTCATCAAACTGGTGGAGCAGGCCCAGGGCTCGCGCGTGCCCATTCAGGAGTTTGCCGATCGGATGACCGGTCGCTTTGTTCCCGTTGTGCTGTTGATCGCGCTGGGCAGCTTGGTGGTCTGGCTGTTGGCGGCCGACAGCCTGCGTCCGATTCTGGACTGGGGCGCCGGCTTCCTGCCTTGGGTGAGCCCTGATGCGGCCACGCCGGTGCTGGCCATCCTGGCGGCCATCGCCGTGTTGGTCATTGCCTGCCCCTGTGCGCTGGGCCTGGCCACGCCCACGGCCCTGATGGTGGGCTCGGGCATTGGCGCCGAGCGGGGCATATTGATTCGCTCCGGCGAAGCCATCCAGACCTTTAAGGACATCAAAGTCATGGTGCTGGATAAAACCGGCACCATTACCCGGGGCGAACCCAAACTCAGTGAAGTGGTGACCGCCGAGGGCGTCACCGAGCAAGAGCTTCTGCAGTGGGCCGCCACCGTTGAAAACGCCTCCGAGCATCCCATTGCCCGCGCCATCGTGGAGGGCGCCGGCGAGCGCGAGGTGACACCGGGTGAGGTCACGGAGTTTCGCTCCACTGGCGCGCGCGGTGTTTCCGGCAAGGTCGATGGCAGCCTGGTGTTGATTGGCAATCGCAAGTTGTTGGCCGAAGAGGGCGTCACCGGCCTGGAGGCGTTGGACCAGGAGCTGGAAGAACTGGAGGGGCGCGGACGCACCGCCGTGCTGGTGGCGGTTGACGGTCAGGCTCGCGGCATTGTCGCTGTGGCCGATACCATCAAGGAGGAGTCGGTGGCCGCGATTCGCGGCATGCACGAACTGGATCTGCATGTGGTGATGATCACCGGCGACAACGAACGAGCGGCACGGGCCGTGGCCGACGAGGTGGGCATCGACGAAGTGCAGGCGGGTGTGCTTCCCGAAGGGAAAGTGGACGCAATCCGCGACTTACAAAAACGATACGGCAACTTTGTCGCCATGGTGGGCGATGGCATCAACGATGCCCCGGCGCTGAAACAGGCCAACGTCGGCATTGCCATTGGTGCCGGCGCCGATGTGGCCATCGAGGCGGCGGATGTCACCCTGGTCCGCGGGGAGCTGACAGGCGTGGTCGAGGCCATGTACCTCTCCCGCGCCACCTTTGGCAAAATCGTGCAGAACCTCATCTGGGCGAGTGCCTACAATGTGGCCGCCATACCCATCGCGGCCATCGGCCTGTTGCACCCGATGATCGGTGTCGTGGCCATGACCGCGAGCTCGCTGTCGGTGATTGGCAATTCACTCTTGCTCAAGCGGGTGAAACTGAAACCGGATCAGGAAAAGTAGCGTAGTAACTGTTAGCAACTGGTAGTAACTGTCTGTGGGAGCAGGGCAATGCGCCGAGATCAGGCCAGCAAGGCCACGGATTTGATCAGCGCATAGAGTTCCTGCCCCGCCTTCAGCTCGAGTTGTTCCACCGCTCGCGGTGTCACTTCCGCGAGCAACAGTTGACCCTCGGCGGTGCGGCAGGCCACCAGCGTGCGGTGGTTTCTGGGTGGGTGGATACACTCGATGCGGACCTTCAGGTGGTTCTGAATACTGATCTGTTGAGGGTCCACCAGCGACAGGCTCACATCCCGCGCCAGAATGTGCAGTCGCGTGGGGCGGTTCGCCTGCATGGGCACAGCGTTGGGAACCCACAGCCGTGCCTGCGGTGGACCAAAAGCGCTGACGCCATCCTCCCCGGCCTGCCCCAACGTGCCTTCCAGCACCGAGGCCGCGCCGGCATCCTCAAACAGCGGTGAGTCCGGGCGTGCCATGGCCTGCGGCAGGGATTCGATGCATTGAATCCGCCCCTGCTGCATAAACACCACCCGGTCCGCCAGCCGCTCCACCTCGTCCGGGGAATGGCTGACCATGATGATGGGTACGCCCGACTCGGCCGCCATACGCGACAGAAACGGCATGATCTCCCGTTTGGTCTGGGTATCCAGAGCGGCCATGGGTTCATCGAGCAGCAGCAGTTGTGGACTGATCAGCAGCGCCCGTCCCAGTGACACCCGTTGGCGCTGGCCGCCCGATAATTGATCGATGCGTCGCCCGAGCAGATCGTCAATATCCAGCATGGCGGTGACTTCGGGCGGATGCAGGCGTCGCAGATGCTCTGGCGTCCGTTGATAGCCGTAGAGCAGGTTGTCCCGGACCGACAGGTGCGGCAGCAGACTGTGCTCCTGAAACACCAGACCGATGCGCCGTTTATGCAACGGCATGAAATCGCGGCCCTGTTGCCAGGGCTGCTCGCCAAAGTGCACGGCCGCCCCCGGAACCCGTTCCAGCCCGGCGATGATCCGCAGCAGTGTGGTTTTGCCACAGCCGGACCGGCCAAACAGCGCGGTCACTCCCTCAAGCGGAAGCTGATTGTCCAATGTGAGTTCGAACTCATTGCCGTAGCGGAGTTGGGCGCGAAACTTCAGCGTCATAACCGGGCCACCTCAAAGCGGCGGTTGATGCTGTACACCACAAACAGGGTGATAAACGCAAAAATCAGCAGCATCAGCGAGAGGCTGTGGGCGGCGTCGTAGTTCATGGCTTCGGTGTGATCGTAGATCAGCACCGACAACACCCTGGTTTCTCCGGGAATGCTGCCGCCGAGCATCAGAATCACGCCGAACTCCCCCAGCGTATGGGCGAAGGTCAGAGTGGCGGCCACCACAAAGCCGCCGCGCGTCAGCGGAAAAATCACCGTGCGAAAACGATCCACCACTCCGGCGCCCAGGCTGCTGGCCACCTCCACGGGCCGACGTCCCAGATTGCGAAAGGCCTCGGTCAATGGCTGTACCGCAAAGGGCATGGAGTAGAGGACGGAAGCGATCAGAATACCCTCAAAGGAAAACGCCAGGTGATGCAGACCGAGCTCCTCCAGGGTGCTCCCCACTATCCCTCTCGGTCCCAGCGCCACCAGCAGATAAAAGCCCAGGACCGTGGGCGGCAGCACCAGGGGCAGCGCGACGACGGCCTGAACCAGCACCCGGCCGTGGGAGCGTCCCTGTGCCAGCCACCAGGCCAGCGGCGTGGCCAGCACCAGAAGAATGACGGTGGTGTAAAAGCAGAGCCTGAAGGTGACCTGAATCGCCTGCCACTCTGCCGGTCCGAGTTCAAACATAGGGCTCTCGCCAAATAGTCGGGTTGCTTACTCCGGCATCACAAAACCGTAGCGGGTCATAATATCGTGTGCGGCTTCTGTCGTCATAAAATCCGCAAACGCCCGCGCCCCGGATTTGTCGCTTCCCCGCCGGGTGACCACATAACCCTGAGTCAGCGGCTGGTGCAGGGCGTCGTCAATCAGGTAATGATCGTGTTCTGCCATATCGGGGAACCGGGCCAGCGACAGGGCGATGATACCCACCTGCGCCGCCCCGGACTCGGTCATCTGCGCGGTGTGCGCAATGTTCTCGCCGAACACCAGTTTATCCTGCACCGCCTCCCACACGCCCGCAGACTCCATGGCCTCTTTCGCGCGCTGGCCGTAAGGGGCGTGCGCGGGCTGGGCAATGGCGATTCGCCGGATGGAATCCGAGGTCAGGTCTTGCAGTGTGAGGGCGCCAGCATCAATTGTGTTGCTCCAGAGCACGATCCGGCCCAGAGCATAGACCGCCGGCTCGGTGGCAGTCAGGCCCTCTTGCTTGAGTCGCTCAGGGAAGACAATGTCCGCCGAAAAAAACAGATCGTAGGGCGCGCCGTGGATGATCTGGGTGCTCATCTTGCCCGAGGAGCCGTACACCACATCGATACGGGCTTCCGGATGCGCCTGCCGGTACACCTCAACAATGTCGTCCAGGGCATAGCGCAGATCGGACGCCGCCGCAATGCGCAGGGGCTCGCTGGCGTGCAGCGCCGGCGCCAGCAGCACCAGGGCGAGCAAGGTCAGGGCGAGTGTTCGACCCATCTGAGCGAAAAATGCCATCGTTCAACCTCTACTAATAGAGAGATGATTTTGACACAAAGCAGGCAGAGTAACGAGTTTGGCCTGCCGGTGGCTGCCAGCTTCTAGGGGCGAATTGCTCCGCAACCGTCGCGAAATCCCGCGTTTTTGGTATAGAATGGCCGCAAAGCAAGCGGCCAGCGAGCGGAATATGGATAAGAAAAAGCTAAGCGAGACGGACATCATCACCAAATACGTCCTGCCGGCTGTTGAGGGCGCCGGGTGGGACCGGATGAGCCAGCTCCGCCAGGAGGTCAAGCTGCGCGATGGCAAGGTGATCGTGCGCGGCCAGATGGGCATGCGCAAAACCGTTCGCGCTGCCGATATCGTCCTCTACTACAAGCCCAACCTGCCGCTGGCGGTCATCGAAGCCAAAGCCAACAAGCACGAAGTGGGTAAAGGCATACAGCAGGGGCTGGATTACGCCCGCCTGTTGGGGGTGCCCTTCGTATTCGCCAGCAATGGCGACGGTTTTATCTTCCACGACAAAACCAATCCCCAGGCACTGGAAACCGAAATCACCCTGGCGGACTTCCCCTCGCCCGAAATCCTCTGGCAGAAGTTCTGCGCCTGGAGGGGCTATACCGAAGCCCAGCTGCCCATTATCAAGCAGCCCTACCACGACGACGGCAGTGGCAAAGCGCCACGCTACTATCAGCTCCAAGCCATCAACAAAACCATTGAGGCGGTCAGCGCCGGTCAGGACCGGGTGCTGCTGGTCATGGCCACCGGTACCGGCAAAACCTACACCGCCTTCCAGATTATTTGGCGGCTGTGGAAGTCACGCCAGAAAAAACGCATCCTGTTTCTCGCCGACCGCAACGTACTGGTGGACCAGACCCGCATCAACGACTTCCAGCCCTTCGGCGAAGCCATGACCAAGGTCACCGGTCGCACGGTGGACCCGGCTTACGAGATCCACTTGGCGCTCTACCAGGCCCTGACCGGCCCGGAAGAACACCAAAAGGCCTACATGCAGGTAGACCGGGACTTTTTCGATCTGATCGTCGTCGACGAGTGCCATCGCGGCTCCGCCGCCGAAGACAGCGCCTGGCGCGAAGTGCTGGAATACTTCTCCAGCGCCACCCAAATCGGCATGACCGCCACGCCCAAAGAAACCGAAGACGTTTCCAACTCCGACTACTTCGGCGATCCGCTCTATATGTACTCCCTCAAGGAAGGTATTGAAGACGGCTTTCTCGCCCCCTACAAAGTCGTGCGGGTGGACATCGATATCGACGTGGAAGGCTGGCGCCCCACCAAAGGCCAGGTCGACAAAAACGGTGAGCTGATCGAAGACCGCATCTACAACCAGAAAGATTTCGACCGGGTGATGGTGATCGACGAGCGCACCCAGCTGGTGGCCGAAACCATCACCAACTACCTAAAGCGCACCGACCCAATGGCCAAAACCATCGTCTTCTGTAACGACATCGACCATGCCGACCGTATGCGCCGGGCGCTGGTGAATCTCAACCCGGAGCAGGTCGCCAAAAACGAAAAGTACGTGATGAAAATCACCGGCGACGATGCCATCGGCAAAGCGCAGCTGGATAACTTTATTAACCCCAAGCGTCCTTACCCGGTTATCGCCACCACCTCCGAGCTGATGAGCACCGGCGTGGACGCCAAAACCTGCAAACTGGTGGTGCTGGACCAAAACATTCAGTCCATGACCAAGTTCAAGCAGATCATTGGCCGAGGCACCCGCATCGAAGAAAAGTACGGCAAGCTCTGGTTCACCATTCTGGATTTCAAAAAGGCCACCGAGCTGTTTGCTGACGAGCGCTTTGACGGCATACCCGAGAAGATTCTGGTTAAGAAACCAGAGAACATCATTGACTTGGAGGACCCCACCTTCGACGAGGAGATGAATGACGAATACCCGCGCAAGGAAGAATCACTCACGGGTGATGGAGATGAGATCGCTGATCCCGAAACCTATGGCAACGACACGCCCTTTGGTGGCGGTCCTTTAGGCGAAGACGGCGAGCCAAGCGAATACATCAAATACCGCGTAGCCGGCGTCACGGTCAAAAAGCTGGATGAACGGGTTCAATACTACGACGCCGACGGCAAGCTGGTGACCGAATCCTTCAAGGACTACACCCGCAAAGCGGTGAAATCCCAATTCCAGTCCCTGGATGAGTTCGTCAACAAGTGGAACGCCACCGACCGAAAACAAGCGGTGATGGAAGAGCTGGAAGAGCACGGTGTTATCTGGGCGGCCCTCCGCGATGACGTAGGCCGCGAGCTGGACGCCTTCGACCTCATCTGCCATGTGGTTTTCGACCAGCCGCCGCTCACCCGCAAAGAGCGCGCCGATAACGTCAAAAAGCGCAACTACTTTACCAAGTACTCCGGCACCGCCCGCGCCGTACTGGAAGCCTTGCTGGATAAGTACGCCGATTCCGGCATACCTGAAATCGAGAGCATGAACGTACTTAAAGTCCAGCCCATCAGCCAATACGGTTCATCGCTGGAAATCATAAAAAAAAGGTTTTGGCGGCAAGCCTAAATACCAGGCCGCGGTTGCCGATCTGGAGCGCGAGCTCTACGCCGATACCGACCAAACCGCTTAAACCTATCAATCATTTGCCCAATACGGGCACGACTCTATAAGCAGTATGAGACACCTATGAGCATTAGCAACGTCATTAAATCCATTCAAGACATAATGCGCAAAGACGCCGGAGTAGACGGCGACGCCCAGCGCCTCGGCCAGCTGTCCTGGCTATTTTTCTTGAAAATCTTCGACGCCCAGGAAGAACAGCTGGAGCTGGAGCAGGACAACTATCGAGCACCGATCCCAGAGAATTACCTCTGGCGCAACTGGGCCGAAGACAGTCAGGGCATTACCGGCGACGAGCTGATGGAGTTCGTCAACGACGACCTCTTCCCCACGCTGAAAAACCTCGATGCCAACATCAAAACCAACCCGCGCGGCTTTATTGTGCGCGAAGCCTTTAGCGATGCCTACAACTACATGAAAAACGGCACTCTGTTGCGACAGGTGATCAACAAGCTTAACGAGATCGACTTTACCAGCGCCGAAGAGCGCCACCTGTTTGGCGACATTTACGAACAAATCCTGAAAGACCTGCAAAGCGCCGGCAACGCCGGTGAATTCTACACCCCGCGCGCTGTCACTCGCTTTATTGTCGAAATGATCGATCCGCAATTGGGCGAATCGGTATTCGACCCGGCCTGCGGCACTGGCGGTTTTCTGGCCTGCGCAACCGACCATATCCGGACTAAATACGTCAAAACCGCCAAACATTTCCAAACCCTGCAAGGGCAAATCAGTGGGGTAGAGAAAAAGCAGCTACCGCACCTCTTGTGCACCACCAATATGCTGCTTCACGGCATAGAAGTGCCATCGAACATCCGTCACTCCAATACCTTGAACCAGCCCTTGTCGAATTGGGACTCGGACAAAGACATCATCATCACCAACCCGCCCTTCGGCGGCATGGAAGAAGACGGCATCGAGAAAAACTTTCCCTCGGAAATGCAAACCCGAGAAACCGCCGACCTGTTTCTTCAGCTGATTGTTGAAGTGCTCAAAGGCGGAGGCCGCGCCGCTGTAGTCCTGCCGGACGGCACCCTGTTTGGTGAAGGTGTCAAAACCAAAATCAAAGAAATGCTACTCAAAGAGTGTAACCTGCACACCCTGGTGCGCCTGCCCAACTCGGTATTTGCGCCCTACACCAGCATCAAAACCAACATCCTGTTCTTCGACAAAGGCGAACCCACCGAGCACGTCTGGTACTACGAAGTAGCCCTACCCGAAGGCGTCAAAGCCTTCAACAAAACCCGACCTATGAAGCTGGAACACTTCGATGCCTGCCGGGAGTGGTGGGGCAAGCGCGAAACCGGCTTCGCCGAGCGCGAAGAAAACCGCTGGGCCTGGAAAGTCAGCATCGACGATATCAAAGCCCGGAACTACAACTTGGATATAAAAAATCCGCACGTCGAAGAACAGGAAGTGCACGATCCGGATACGTTGCTGAAGAACTACGCTCAGCAGCAGAAAGAAATTCAAGCATTGCGTGACCAGCTGAAAAGCATTCTCGGCGAAGCTCTGGGAGGTAGAGCATGAGCCAGAGCGCCGCCAAAGAACTCAATGCTCAGGATATTTCTGAGCCTCAAGCCGATGCAGAATCCCTAATCACTGAACATTTGGACCTCTGGACCAGCGCCATCACTAGCCGAAATTCTACCGGGCGCGGAAGCAACAAGAAAATTGAACTCTACGGCATCAAAAAGCTGCGTGAGCTGATCTTGGAGTTGGCCGTGCGTGGCAAACTGGTTCCCCAAGATCCGAATAACGAACCAGCTAGTGAGCTTTTGAAACAGGTCGAGGAAGAGAAGGCCCGATTGGTTAGAGAAGAAAAGATAAAGAAGCCAAGAAAGCTGCCTAAAGTTTCAGTTGAGGATAGCCCGTTTTCCCTACCGAACGGTTGGGAGTGGGAGCGGCTTGGGAATATTCTAAACGTATTGAACGGTAGGGCGTACAAGAAGCATGAAATGCTTAAAACTGGAACTCCGCTGTTGAGGGTAGGTAATTTATTCACGTCAAAAGAATGGTACTACTCTGATCTAGAGCTCGAGCCGGAAAAATATATCGACTCGGGTGATCTAATATACGCGTGGTCAGCCTCATTTGGGCCGTTCATATGGAATGGCGGAAAGGCGATTTACCATTACCATATATGGAGGCTGGACATATTTAGGGGCGACCTTACTACCAAGGGATACCTATATAACTATTTGTCAGAGGTCACTGAGAGTATCAAGGCATCAGGTAATGGCATTGCCATGATTCACATGACCAAAGATAAAATGGAGCTGTTGCCTATCCCCGTATGCCCGGTCGAAGAACAATGCCGCATAGTCGCTAAAGTCGATGAACTAATGGCCCTCTGCGACCACCTGGAAAACCAAACCGAGCAAAGCCTGGATGCTCACGCTACCCTGGCCGACACCCTGCTGGACGCCCTAACCCAAGCCCAAAGCGCCGAAGAGCTGGCCGAAAACTGGCAACGCCTGGAGCAGAACTGGGATCTCCTCTTCCCAGCCTCCATCGCCGGCGAACGCGCCATCGACAAACTCAAACAAACCATCCTGCAACTGGCCGTCATGGGAAAACTAGTTCCCCAAGACCCCAACGACGAGCCCGCCAGAGAACTCCTGAAACGTATTAAGGAAGAGAAGGAGCGGCTAATCAAAGAAAAAGTAATCAAGAAGCAAAAACCTTTGCCACCGATTTCCGATGATGAAAAGTCGTTTGAATTGCCAGAGGGATGGGAGTGGTGTCGCACAGATGATTTCTGTGAGGGAATTACATCAGGTTCGACTCCTCCAAAAACGGAGTTTTCCGAAGTCGAGGGCGTGCCGTATTTGAAAGTTTATAATATTAGATCTCAGAACATTGATTTTTATTATCGGCCTCAGTATATAAGTGATGGTTACCACAAGAATAAGCTCTCGAAGTCTCGCTTATTTCCAGGAGACGTCGTTATGAATATTGTTGGTCCACCGCTGGGAAAAGTCGCCATTGTCCCTGACACATTTCCCGAATGGAATTGTAATCAGGCAATTGTATTCTTTAGGCCAATAGAGAAAGCTTTGAATAGATATTTGTACTTGTACATTCAGGCCGGAACGTTCTTAGATTCCATCGAATTAATTGGCACAGCTGGCCAAGACAATATATCCGTGACTAAAAGCCGTTCTATGCTAATCCCTTTGCCTCCATTGCGCGAGCAGGAAGCTATTGCAGAGCGGGTCGACAAACTACTGTCTCTTTGCGATGAACTAAAAGAACGCTTACAAGATGCCCAGAAAGACCAGAAAGACTTCACCACTACGGTGGTTAGGCAAGCCGTCGATTAAACTGCTTAAGGACTGAGAATGAAGCTCATTGAAGAAAAGTACCGGCGTTTGGAACCCACCATTGAATACCTCACTGACGAAGTGGTGATGGCGCAGGCTTGGAAGAAGACGCACGGCTATATCCGGGCCTTCAATTGGTACGCCGATACCTTGGCGCTGGATGTATCTGCTTTGGGTATCGAAGATAATGCTAGGATTTGGGCCAACTCCCTTGAAGAGGGTAAGCCGCTTTATAGGCTAGAGCTTGTTCCCGCCGCAAAAAGTGAGGCTTGGGTGATTGATCAGAAGGGCTGGCATCCTAGTGCGAAAAGCTGGGATAAACGCTCAGTTGGAAAAATTCCTCTTCGACCGCTCGCACACCTTACAATTCGCGATCAAACTTGGGCTAGTGCCGCCATGCTATGTGTGGCGGATGCGGTGGAGTCTGCTCAGGGCGATTGCAGCCACAACAGCGGCGGTGCCGAGGGTGCGTTGGCTCGGCGCGTATACAGCTATGGGAATAGGTTGGTCTGCGACTGGAAAGCACCTGAAAACGCTTGGTTTCGCTGGGGCAACAGCGACACCTACCGTAAGTTCTATACTGATTACCAAAATTTCCTCAAGCGGCCAATCCATACCGGACGAGTTGTCGCTGAACAGCAGGCTGACGAAGATTCCGTGTTCGTCGTAAACCTCGACCTGTCAAAATTCTATAACACCATTAAACGTGAAGTCTTGTTAGATCGCCTCAGGAATGTTTGCTCAAGCTTCGGTCACGAGGACTGCCCAGAGTTTTGGGAAACCTTTGAACGCATCATTGATTGGCAGTGGAGTGACGACGATATCGCTCTGGCAGCGGATTACAAGATGGGTGACATTACGCAAGGGCTCCCTCAGGGTCTTGTTGCAGCTGGATTTTTCGCTAACGCCTACCTCATCAATTTCGATAGGGAATTGGGGAAGTACATTAGTAAGAGCCTGGATAAGAGTAAAGAGCTAGTTCTGCATGATTACTGTCGCTATGTCGACGATCTTCGGATTGTGGTAAGTACTGACGAGCACACCATTAACGAAATATCGGAGCTTGTTAACAAGCGCGTTACTAGGTTGCTAATAAAGTATGGAGGCGAAGAACTTTCAATAAACAAGGACAAAACCAAAGTTACGCCACTATCCGATCTCGACAACATAGGTAGCATGGCCAGCCGAATCGAGTCAGTTCAGGGTGATCTGAGTGGTCCGACCGATCGTGATATGCTGGATTCCGCCACTGGAGTCTTGGAGAGTCTATTAACAGTTGAAGACGGCTTTTTACCTGGCGAGACAAACCCGGAGGATCAGCCACTTTTGCAGATTACGGCGTTTGATCACGACATTCGCTCCGATACTCTAAAGCGGTTCGCGGCAAATCGACTTGAAAGCATTGTGAGAAGCAAAAGGAAGCTGACTCTGGGAATTCATAGCAGCTCTGATTCCAACTTTGAGAATACTGATAACGAAAGTGAGCTTCTTGCTAAAAAGTTGATTCTGGCTTGGATGCGCGACCCCTCTCTGGGATTGGTCCTACGAAAAGCGCTTGAGATATATCCCAGCGCCGACTTATTTGAACCAGTTTTGAAGTCGATTTATCATCGAAGCTCGTTCTCCGAGGAATCTGAAGACCCGCATACCGCGGCGATGATGGATTACCTTCTGGCCGATTTGTTTCGCTGTGCAGGGGACTTCAACGGCTATTTTCAGGTGGTAGAGTACCCTTCTAGCTTGACTCCAACTTCTGTTATCGAGTTGATCAGCCGGTACGCCCAAAAGATCACATCATCGGCTAAAACTAGAGTCTTTGTAAAGCGCCAGGCCTTAATGTTGCTGGCGGTTGTAAATAAACCTGTACAGGAGAAGAGCGGCGAAGGGCTAATTCAGCACCATCAATTTCTGCATCGTCTTTTGGCCGGAAACTTGCCGGATGAGTATCGAGGGCAGTTCAGTGCATTGTTCGAGGTTGCAGGTCAGATTACAGGGAATTTTGATACTTATGCAGCCGATTTTATGGAATATATCCCTGATGTTGATGATAAAAAGTATGCCGCACTTGAGGTGTTTGCCAAACGTAGTGGTCCATTTTGGCTCGCACTGTGGAAGCAGTTAAAGAAACCGGGGCTTCAAAAATCTCTCCGGAATCGTCTCAAATGGGCTGCGCCGCAGGTGAGCTCATCGCCGGCTATTAGGACCCAGCGACTGGCTAAGGTCGTCGCCTCTGACCACAACGGCTTTGAACATGAGAGTGGGCTTATAAAGCTAGGGCTCGGTATCATTAGCTTAATCGAAGGCGATAAGACGCTGGCAGGTGTTTCCCCAGGCTCAATTAATGTGAAACCTGAGCCTGAACGAGGCTCTAGCTGGGATTGGGGGGCGCTTTACCTGCCTGAAGTTAAAAAGATTACTTGCACTCTTATTGGTGGAGCGGCTTTTGATCCTCGTTTTGCAGTTCCCGAATGGTTGGCTGACGACCTTGAAGATACAGATTGTCAAAACGTTTACTGGCTTGGAACGATTCTTAGGGCTTCTGCACTCGGTGGGGCTGATTTCACCGGTAGCCGTTGGAAGAAAGGAAAAACAGTCACCTACAAGGGGCTACGGACTAGCTGGTATAAGCGCCGAATGGGGATGATGCACGCTCCAGAGACACTTGTAGGTGAATACTCCACGCTGAGCACTTGGACTTCTGAACTGTTGATGCGTTGTTTGCAATGGCCAGGTTTCGAGGCATCTCATATTCGCCACGAAGACATCAAGAGAGTTGTCGGGTTAGACACCCTTAAGCAGTGCTTAGCTGCGAGATTGGAGTATCTCAATGAGCTGTACTGCGAATCCTCTAAGCTTCCGCTCATACCAACAGTGGTACAAAGGCCACGACAAGAAATTGATCGATTTCGTGTGGTTACGGTTCAGCAGTTATTACCACGCGATGCTGATTTTAGCCTTGCAGACCCAGAATTGAACAGTCCAGCTATGCGGTCTAGGCATCGCGCCCATCTGCTCGATGTGTGTGCGCTTACAGTGAAGACGCTTGAAGCCAAGTTGAAAGTGGACAGCGAAAATACTAAACCTAAAGCGGATCTTATCGTCTTTCCCGAGGTCGCAGTCCACCCGGACGATCAGGATGTACTTAAACGACTGGCAGATAAGACGCAAGCGATTATTTTTGCTGGGTTAGTGTTTACAGACCATAAAGGCACTCGCATCAATAAAGCGAGATGGTTCATCCCAGATTATCGGGACACCGGGCGGCACTGGATTATCAGAGACCAGGGCAAGGGATTTATGACAGCGGATGAGAAGGCAATGAAGGTCTTTCCTTACAGGCCTTGTCAGCATCTTATTAAGCTGGTTGGCCATCCTGAAGGTCCTTTCACGCTAACTGGAGCGATCTGTTACGACGCTACCGATATTAAGCTGGCTGCAGACTTACGCGATAAGACCGATCTATTCGTTATCGCCGCTCATAACAAAGACATCAATACCTTTGATAGCATGGCTGCAGCCCTTCAGTACCACATGTACCAGCATGTCGTGATCTCAAACATTGGGGAGTATGGCGGTTCAACCATTCAGGCTCCTTACAAGGAGCCCTATGATAAACTTATTGCTCATAGCCATGGCGGCAACCAAATTTCGGTTAGTACAGCTGATATTGATCTGGCGGCTTTTAAGCGGAAGGTTAGGAGCTACAAAAAAGTAAAGACTAAGCCCGCTGGGGTGGAGTAAATCAGAGCGTCCTGCCCACTCAATCAATTGATGCTTGTGGTATATAGCTCCCGGCGCTGGTACTCGGAAGATCAGGCTGGCATATAAAGTAGGTTATGTTGGAGGAGGAGTAAATGTCCAATACCTGGATGATCCGCGCCGGTCGCGGCGGTACTTATATAGAGGACTTTGAAGCCAAAGGCTATGCCGCCATCGGCTGGTCACGGTTGGGCGATCTAAGTCAGTATCCTACCAGGGAGGCTATCCGCGAAGCTTATCTGCGGGAGTTTACTCAGGCAAAGCCTCAGGCGATGGCCAATGCCGTTGCGATGATTATCAAATTTCGCGACCACATCAAGAAAGGCGATACTATCATCAGCTACGACACAGAGACCCGGCAGTACCTGATAGGCGAAGACCAGGGCCAGTATGTTTACAAGCCCGACGAAGTCGGAGACTATCCGCAACTGCGGGTCGTCAGATGGCAAGGCCGGGTGGATCGGGATGCGTTAAGCCAGTCCGCCAAAAACTCGCTCGGCTCCACTCTCACCTTGTTTTCTGTCAGCGACGAGGTCATCTCCGAGATGCGGTCAGCCCTGTCTGGCAAGCCTCGAAAGGTCGAAGACCCGGAAGAAGCTCTGGAGGAGTCCGGCAGCTTCGAGTTGCTAAAAGACGAAGTCGTCGGTAAAAGCCATGAGTTGATCAAGGACAAGCTGGCTTCCCTGCTGCCCGAGGAGATGGAGGAGATGGTCGCCGCCATCCTGCGGGCCATGGGCTACAAGGCCAAAGTGTCCCCCAAAGGCCCAGATCGCGGTGTGGACGTCATTGCCTCCCCGGACGGCCTAGGACTCACCCAGCCCCGGATCAAAGCCGAAGTCAAACACCGCGATGGTGCGATGGGTGCTCCCGCCATACGCGGTTTTATCGGCACTCTCCGCGACGGTGACTCGGGCTTGTTCATCAGCACCGGTGGCTTTAGCAAAGAAGCCCGATACGAGGCCGACCGCTGCACATTCCCGCTAACGTTGGTGGATATGGACGACCTTTCCAATCTGATTGTCGCTCATTACGAGAATTTCGACCTGGAGGGACGAGCATTGTTGCCGCTAATCAGGGTGTTTTGGCCGGCGGAGTAGTGAGGACCATCTTGTCTCACCAGGCTGGTTCTTCGCCAAAAGCATCTCGACGAATATTAAATGTCTGATTTTGATACTTTTCAACGGCGTCAAATGCTTGGATAGAGGCTTGGAGGTATTGCTCTTTCAGCTGTGCCTTTAGTCTTGCCTTCTGTTCTCCCAGCACTGCAAGCATGTCTCCTCGCATTTGTTGGCGGTTAATAGCCTCGTCAATTTCGTTGATTGCTATGTCCATCCCTATCCACGTTGCTGCTGCAAAGGCAGATCCGCAAACGGCTACGAAAGGTCCGCAAAAAGCGCCGGCAGATCCGGAAGCAGTGCCTGCTGCTATGCGTGAGACCAATCGAGCAAACATTTTGGAAATAATGCGTTTGCTGGCCGGCTTGGAGGCTACCCGTGCACCTGTTCCCGTAGTGATCCGCGCTACAGCGCGAGCGGCGGTTGCTCCTGTGACTGGGCCAGCCGCTAAACCAGTGCCAACCAATGACTTACTGACGTAGTCAGACAGTTGTAAGTCGGGTTTAGCCGGAGTGGCACAATCTGCCTGCCTGACTAACTTATCAAGATAGTTGTCGTGGTCCTCATAAGCTTGTTGCATGCGATCATTGAAGGCGGTGCTCAGACGCTCGTTCACTCTGTTTAGCTCTGGACCCAAAGCACCATCAATGTGAACGTCCATTCGCTCGCCGAGGTGCTCCGCAAGCGAACTTTCACCCGCCGCGATGGACCTGCTTAGGAACAATAATTGTGTGTACTGCCCCTTTAAGCTGAAATTCCAATCCAGGAAGTTGTCTACGCCGGTTTCGGCCTCCTCGAAAGCGTGGTCAAGTTGCCGATCGATTTCCAGTTCCATGTGTGTCATTACTTGCTTCTGCTGTACCGTCAACTCGCGTTGGGCTTGCATTGCCAGTTCTTCTTGTTCGATGGGTGCTTGCCTTTGGCATGCGTCGTACACTTGGGTTAAGTGCGGGGACGTTTTAATAGAATTAACTAAGGGTATAACATTAACTTGTGAGACCAGAAGATAAGCTCCGGACACTAGGACCACAGCTGCAGTGAGCGATTTTCTGATGGCGCCGTAGCGGCGACTTTGAGTGTCAGTTTTCTTTTCTTTCCGCAGTAGGTCGAATACCAAGGACGGGATACCTAACAATACCGTCCAGACAGCCCCCAACTTAATGGCGCTGAATATTAGGAACGCTAACCATGACAGAACCTTGGCTAAGGTAGAGCTTTCTGTTTGAGATGTAAGCTGCATTATATGCCAAAGACTGTCTGACAGTGCAGAGTTGACGGAACCTGTCAACCTGATTCGGACAGTTGCTTAGCCAGTTAATGTAGATTTGTTCGCCGTGT